>JAYSYV010000743.1:0-4757 GCA_043727245.1 Chloroflexota bacterium
TCCAGGAGCGCCCTGCCGCCTTTAACAAATACGGCGTAGCTTTACAGGCGGTCGGGAAATTCGACGAAGCCCTGCAACAGTTCGACCAGGCCGCCAAACTGGATAAAACTTTCAACGAGGCGTTCTTTCACGAAGGCGAAGTGCTGGAAACGCAGGGTAAAAAAGAGGCTGCTATCGCCGCTTACCAGCAAGCCATAACCAACAGCAAGGCAAATAATGATTTCTGGGCGCAGCGGGCCACCCAAAAAATTCGAGAGTTATCGGGTAAATAAGCATGTTTGAAGTTTTAATCTGGTTCTTACTGATTGAACTTATCGGGCTGGCGGCCTTACCACTGGCCTTTCAGGTCTTCCGCTTCCTGCCAGAGCGGGGCTACACCCTGGCTAAACCGCTGGGCCTGCTGGCTACGGCCTATCTGGTCTGGCTGGTTTCGATGCTGGGTCTGCCCTTCAACCGGCTGGTCTGCTGGCTGGGATTTGGCTTGCTCTTTGTGGCGCTGGATGCCTGGCTGCTCTTACGCCAGGGCCGCCGGTTGCTGGGCGAATTGCGCGGTTTTCTGGTTAAACACGTCTGGCTGATACTGCTCTTTGAATTAATCTTCCTGGTAGCCGTGGCCTACATGCTCAATATGCGTTCGTATGCGCCGGAAATCCGCGACTACGAAAAATTTGGTGACTTCGCTTTCTTAAATTCGCTATCCCTTTTCGATAAAATGCCACCGGCTGACCCCTGGATGAGCGGCTACCCGATAAATTACTACTACTTCAGCCACTTCATGATGGCGATGCTGATTAAAATGACCGGGATTGACCCGGCTATCGCCTTCAACCTGATAATCCCCCTGATTTTCGCCATGACTGCCCTGGCTGCACTGGGGATAATCTTTAATCTGGTACGGCTGGCCCTGGGCGCGGGTAAAAGTTTGCGTGGGCCGGTTATTTTCGGGCTGCTGGCCCTGGCCCTGGTCTGCGTACTGGGCAACCTGGATTCAGCTCGCCAGATTTTCTTTCCCCGCCTGGACCAGGGCGAGAGCGGCATTGCTAATTTTGCTTTTAGCTGGTGGAATCCTTCGCGGGTTATTTACGATTACATGCCTGAACCGGGAACGAACGGGCTGGGTTATACCTGGAGCCAGACCATCAACGAGTTTCCCTTTTTCAGCTTCATGCTGGCCGATATTCATCCACACGTGATGACCCTGCCGACCGCCCTGCTGACGATTAGCCTGGCCCTGAATATCCTGGTTACGCCTTCAGGCAGCGCCGCCATGAATTTGCGCCGGAGCGATGGCTGGTTCTTCTTCGGCGTGACGACTATGACGGTCGGGTCACTCTACTTCTTGAATACCTGGGACTACCCGACCTATTTAATCCTGGTTGGGCTGGCTGCGCTGGTGCGTGTCCGGCTGACCGGTCACCGGCCAATACCCGACAGCCAACCTGACAACCGCTGGCGTACACGCATCCTTAGAAACGGTTACGCCCGTTGGGGAGGGTGGGCCGCCGGGTTAATAGCGGTGTCACTGGCCCTTTACCTGCCCTTCCACCTGACTTTTATCTCGCTGGTGGGGGATTTCCCCGTACCGGAACCGATTGCCAGCACGCCGCTGTTAGGTTCGCTGGCAAAGATGATACTTTTCGTAGCCTGGGACCGCACCCCTTTGCTGGGTTATTTGCTGGTCTTTGGGCTTTTTGTTTTTCCTATAATCTCCTTTCTAGCTCTGAAGCTCTGGCCTTATTTCAAAGAACCCTATCGTTACCTGGACGAAGCACCCCCGGCTCCGACTGAGAATTTTAGTACCAGTTGGAGCTTTCGATTAGCCACTGCCGGGGTAATCCTTTTTATTATCAGTGAAGTGGCTTTTTATGCTCTGAAACTGAGTCCGCTCTTAACGCTGTCCCTGGCTATCCTGGCCGCTCCTTTCCTGGCGGTAGGGGCAGCCTTGCTCGGCCTGGAAACTCTCGAACGCTACCGACAAGAACGCCGTACCACCGAGTTACGCCTGGTGACCGGCATCATGGCCGTTTTGATGGTCCTGGGCGGCTGGATTCTGCGTTTTGAACTGTACGGGCCGCTCATAATTGTGGCGACTTCTTGTGGATTACTGCTCTGGTATGAAACGCAGCCCGGAGATGGGCTTTCGGAAGAAGCAGAGAATTACCCGCCCCAGGCCCAGGGCTTGAATTTACGAGTAGCCGACCGTTTCGCGCTGCTTTTAATCCTGCTGGCGGTGGTAATAGACTTCGGTACGGAACTGATTATCGTGCGCGATGTCTTTAATTCGCGCCTCAATACCCTTTTCAAATTTTATTACCAGAGCTGGGTTTTATTCGGCCTGGCGGCAGCTTATGCCTGCTGGTGGGTTCTAAGCTGGGCCTGGAAACTTTCACCCTATAGTTCTAATAACAGCGACCCGCTAGAAGCGCCTGAAATTGGAAGCCGTACAACCGGCGAGAGATGGACCGGGCCAGTACCCCAGGCATCTTTGCGGCTTAACCCGGCCCTGGGTCTGGCTGGTGGCGGCAATTTGGCCTATAGTTCGCTACAAGTGCAAGCCGCCCCACCGGACACCCGGCTTTCTCCCAACCCTCAACCGGCGCTAGATTTGGCCGGTCTGGAAGACCCCGAAGCTGAGGAAGCCGAAGATTACAACCAGGCCCGGCCCTATCGTCCCTGGTGGCGCTGGCTGTGGGCGCTGGTCCTGGGCCTTTTCCTGCTGGCCGGGCTAATTTATCCATTTTTCGGCCCTTACGAAAAGAACGGGCATTATGCCCAGCGCGTCGGGCTGGACGGTTCAACCTGGCTGCGCGATGGTGGCCTGACCGGGGCCGGAATGCCGGACGACTACACGGC
Organism: Chloroflexota bacterium; assembly: GCA_043727245.1. Taxonomy (GTDB): domain Bacteria; phylum Chloroflexota; class Chloroflexia; order Chloroheliales; family Chloroheliaceae; genus 54-19. The sequence goes on from JAYSYV010000743.1 coordinate 2,854, forward strand.
CATCCAGTGGTTGAAAGCTAGAATTGCGGCTGACCCGGCTTTCGTCAAACCAATCCTGGAAACTAGCGGGCCGGATTGGGTGGACTACTCGCGCATCAGCACTTTTACGGCTTTACCGACTCTGCTGGGCTGGCCCGGCCACGAAAACCAGTGGCGGGCCGGTAAAGGGCTGGCCCGGCCCGGTACGTTTGATTGCGGCCTGACCCTGGCAAAATATAATATCCGGGCGGCTCAGGCCGGACCGAGCCAGCAAAAGGACGAACCGAACTGCCGCCTGCAACTGATAGATTTCCTTTACAGCACCGATAATGTACAATTGGCCCAAACCCTTTTGCACGAAGCTGGCGTTCAGTATGTCTATGTGGGGAATCTTGAGCGAGGCATCGTCAATCGTGGTGGCACTACGGCCAAACAGTACTCGCCGCAGGGTCTTAGCAAGTTCAGCCAGTTTATGAAAGTAATTTACCAATCCAATAGCGTCACTATTTACAGTTTCTAGGCTGATGATTTACCCTGGCAAGGGATGGAGAGTTTAAGGCCCGGTTGGGCTATGATGACGCTCTTTCTGCAAGAAAAAGCGGCCAATAGATAGGAGTTTACGGTGGAAAGCCCAAAAACAGATGTTTTCAGCCGCGATGCCGCAGTTGAATTGACCCGCAAACTGGTCCAAATTCCCAGTGAGAATCCGACCGGGGACGAGATAGAAGTAGGCCGGTTTATCGCCGGATGGCTGCGCAATCACGACATTGAAACGGAAGTGCGTCCAGTCGAAGGAGAGCGAGCCAACGTCTTGGGCCGGATTAAGGGGGCAGGTGGACCGCCCCTGATTTATATCGCCCACCTGGACACCGTACCAATCGGCGACCGCCAGAAGTGGAAACATGATCCCTTTGGGGCCGAAATAGACGGCGATTATATCTATGGCCGGGGCAGTTGTGACATGAAAAGCGGTACAGCGGCGGCAATGGTCGCGATAGCCCGCATTAAGCAGAGCGGCCTCAAACTAAATGGCGACCTGGTGTTGGCCTGCACTATTGACGAAGAAGAAGCTTACATGAAAGGCTCGCACGCCCTGGGCCGCGAGAATGTAGTCCCTGCCGATGCTTATCTTCTAACTATGGAACCGACCGGCTGCCAGATTAATACCGCTCAAAAAGGTGCATTCTGGTTTGAAGTGACCTTCATCGGGCGAGGGGCGCACGCCGCTAACCCTCAAATCGGGGCCGATGCCAATAAAGCCATGGCTTACGCGGTCCTCGGCTGGTACGAAGCAGCCGAGAAGATGGGCGCTTCAATGGAAAAGCCTCATCCGTTGCTGGACCGCCCGACCCTGGTGGTATCGCGTTTACAGGGTGGCGTTAAGACCAATATCGTATCGGAAATTTGCCGGGCTGAAATTGATATGCGAATTCCGCCGCCCTTTGGCGGTGAGGATGTCCGCAAATTGATCGAAGACGTGGCTAAAGCTGCCGCCGAAAAAGTAGGCGTTGAATATATAGTACTGCACCAGTCAGCCGACCGGCCTCCGGTGGAATGTCAGGCCGATTCGCTGCTCCTGGGCGCTTTCGATCGGGCCTACGAGAAGGTAGTCGGCCAGACCCCCGAACACCTGGGCTTCCTGGCCTACACCGATGCGGCTATGCTGGCGGTCCTGACCGGCAACCAGCAAGCGGTTGTCTTTGGCCCCGGCCTGCTGAGTGACGCGCACACCACCGACGAGAAAGTTGAGATAGCCCAGATTATCACTGCCGCCGATATTCTGGAGCAAACAGCCATTAACTTGCTCGGTAAACCGCACTAATTTCAGGAAGTAAAAGAGGCTCTTGCTGCAAAATACCTGCGGCAAGAGCCTCTTTTTTAGACGGGTCTGGCAATCAGGGCGGCCAGTTGGTATACTCCGTTCG
>JAYSYV010000744.1:0-4755 GCA_043727245.1 Chloroflexota bacterium
ATGCCGTCCCGACCAGTTCTCCCGCCGATTACGATAATCCGGTCGCCGATTTGCTGATTGCGAGGGTGCTTGCCTTTGGGCGACAGACCGACTGTGCCGCAAAAGACCAGCGGATTAGCCAGGTAGCCCCGGTCAAAGAGAATGGCCCCGTTGACGGTTGGAATACCCATTTTGTTGCCGTAGTCGCGCACGCCATCAACTACCCCCTGGAAAACGCGGGTTGGCGGCAGAACATCAGCCGGGATTTTTTCTTCAGGGGTATCCAGTTCGCCAAAGCAAAAGACATCGGTCGCTGCAATGGGCTTGGCAGACACCGCCATAACATCCCGGATAACTCCACCGAGGCCGGTATTGGCTCCGCCGAAAGGTTCCAGGGCGCTGGGGTGGTTATGGGTTTCGACCTTGAAAGATACATCATAATCTTTGTCAAAGCTGATAATCCCGGCGTTGTCCACGAAAGCCGAAACAATCCAGTCCTTTTTAAGTTGATAAGTCGGGTCGGCAATCAGAGATTTAAAAAGGCCATCAATCTGGCTTACTTTGACCACCTGACCGTTGACATCGTACTCGGTGTAGGCGATTTTGGCCTTAAAGGTCTTGTGGACACAATGCTCGCTCCAGGTCTGGGCCAGGGATTCCAGTTCGACATCGGTCGGGTCGCGCTGCTCGTCCCGGTAGTAAGCCTGGATAGCTTGCATTTCGGCCAGGTTCAGGGCCAGCAGACCTTCCCGTGAAATCTTTTCCAGGTTGGCCTCGGAAGTTTCCCGGAGGGCAACGGTCTTGACGGTGGGAGGCTTGCTCTGGCTGAAGTTAAACTGACTCTCGGTAAAGTTTATTAAACCACCGGCGACCGCCTGACCGGGGCCAAATACCAGGCAATCCTGAACCAGATCGTTAATCAGGTAGAGCCGGGCAAAGTCGGCCAGTTTCTCAGGTGGTGTGCCGGGAGCCAGTTCCAGGTAGTAGAGCGCGGCGGCCCGGACCATTTGCAAACCGGGTAGCTCGAACTCACCCGAGGCGGCCATAACCTGATAGCCTTGCAAGGCGCTTTCACCTTCGGCATCGGTCACGCCAGGCCGGTTAGCCGCCAGAATAAGGGCCGGGGCGGTGTCGGAAACCAGCGTGTTAAAAAACTTATCTACCGGACCACCTCGGAAAGTCTGGGCTACCGGGTCGGCCAGTAGATATTGGGCTGCTAAAATGGAGGCCTTTTCGGCTTGTTCGGAGGGAGTAGCCGGCTCAAATTGAAGCAGATAGACCGAATGCTGCTGCAAGCTGCTAAAGCTTTCCCCAAAATACACAGCGGCCTCCGCCTCTAAACGACTGGCGGTAGTGAGAATCTCTTGCGGTAAAAGCTCTACACAATAGAGCATAGTCTGATAACCTTTCCTTGCTGCCGGGTGAGAAATAACATTACACATAAAAGGAATATTATTCACGAATTCCGGCTTATTTTAAGGCAATTTTCAGCTTATGGCGAATCGCTGTAAAGAGTGTCAGCAGCCAGTTGACAAGCACCAGAGCCGATGAAAATCTTAGCTAACTCACTTTCTAAAACCACGAGTGGGTTTTTAGAGGTTCAGGAAGAGTGGCTTAAATAATATATTTTAGATTAGCGGCAATACTCCGGTTCAAGCTCCACCGCCAGCCCGTCGGCCAGACGGTTGAACATATTGGCTGTTGCAACCACGAAAGTTATTTCCAGAAATTCTTCGTCATCCAGGATTTCTTTCAGGGCGGCGATGGTCGGAGCCAGGGCGCTGATGCCCCTGGTTAATTCCTCGCTGTAGCGGATTACCAGTTTTTCTTTGTAATCGAAGGCCGGACTTTCGGCCAGTTCGCCGCTTTCGGCCAGGATGCTTTCGACCTGAGCTGGCGTTAGACCGGCTTTGGCTCCGGCTACGGTGTGGCGTTCCAGGCAGTAATGACAGCCATTGACTCGGCTGGCTGCCAGGTAAGCCAGTTGTTTGTGGCGGGCCGGAACCCGGCTACCGGCTGACCCGGCAAAATTCGCCAGGGCTATAGCCGGTCCCAGCATCTCAGGGGCGTAACCCAATAACTGAAAGAGATTGGGGACAGTTCCCCGGACGGCTTTCATTTCCTCGTATAACTCTTTGACCGCGCCGCTGGCAGCCTCAACGTTTACCGGGTGTATGTGGGGCAACTTTTAACTCCTCTGATTTTTAATATTTTTCTAAAGTAAGCCAATTTAACTCACAACGCATCTCTTGATTATTGCTAAAGAAGTGGCACTATGTTAGCATATTTTGAGGTGAGTTTTTCTGGTCTGAAAATTGTAATGAGTATAAAAAGTGAGACAGTGCCGCAGGGTTTGAAACCAGGCGTAATTATATTGGCAGGGGGCCAGAGTCGCCGGATGGGTAGCGATAAAGCCCTGTTGCGGTTAGCCCCGGACGGACCTCGTTTGCTCGAAATGGTCCTGGCGGCGGTGAAGCCCCTGGCAAGCTCGATAGTCATTAGCACTAACCGGCCAGCCGCGTTTAGCTGGTCGGGGCTGCCTCTGGTAGCGGATAATTATCCGGGGGCCGGACCGCTGGCGGGTCTGGAAGCAGGTCTAGGTGCTTCCCCGGCTGATTATAACCTGCTGGTAGCCTGTGACATGCCCTGGCTGGCTCCCTCACTCCTGGCATACTTGCTTCAACTGGCCCCGGCTTATCAGGCAATCGTCCCTTTAAATCCGGCAGGCCGGGCGGAACCATTATGCGCGGTCTATTCTAAAGAATGTCTGCCAGTAATAAGGCAACACCTGGCAGAAGGCTCGCTTAAAATGACCGGCTGGCTAAATGAAATAAATACCCTGTTTGTGCCAGCCGCACAGCTCGCAAAATATGACCCTGATTTTCGGTCGTTTCGCAATTTAAACCGACCGGAAGACCTAACTGTATTGTATAATGAATAAAATGGGTTCTGAATTAAAGATTGCAGGAGCAGGAAAATGGAAAAGTTAGTCCCAGAAAATAGTAAAGAGCTGTTGAGCAGCTTGCAGGAAATTACCGGGGAACTAAGCCAGGAAGTTGAAGAAGTATTTGAAGAAGATGCTAATTTCAACCCTTCCGAGACGGAATGGTCCGTAAAAGAGATTTTATGCTACCTGGGCGATGCCGACCGCATAACTACCAGGCGCATCAATACTATCCTGAATGATGACGAGCCTTTCTTGCAGGCTTTCAACCCTGACGAACTGGCCCTCGAACACGATTATAAGGGTACGACCTGGCAGGAAGCTCGCAGTAAATTCCTGGAAGCTCGCCAGATTAACCTGGCACTACTGGCGGGCCTGGAGCCAATCAAGTGGTTAAAAGGAGCCATCCACCAGGAGCGCGGCCACGTTACTATCGAGGAATTAGCCGGAACCCTGAACAGTTCCAGCCAGACTTACCTGGAACAAATTCGCCACGTCCTCTGGCTTGCCAAGTAAAAGTAGTTAGGTGGCAGTAACCAGTAGTCAGTAAAAAGACCCCCGAACTTCGAGGGTCTTTTGCTTTAAGCAAGTAAATTTTAAAACTTATTTTAATAAACTCTTGGCGATAACCATTCTTTGAATTTCGCTGGTTCCTTCGTAGATTTCGGTCACTTTTGCATCCCGAAAGTAACGTTCTACCGGGTATTCCTTGATATAACCGTAACCCCCGAAAATCTGAACGGCTTTCGTTGTTACCCACATGGCGGTTTCGCTGCTGAACAGCTTTGCCATGCTGGCCTCGCGTCCGCAGGGTTCCCCGGCATCTCGCAGACTGGCAGCCCGGTGGACCAGCAACCGGGAGGCTTCTATACGGGTTGCCATATCAGCCAGCATAAATTGAATAGCCTGGAAATTAAAGATTTTCTGGCCGAACTGCTGCCGCTCGTTGGCGTACTTGAAGGCAAATTCGTAGGCGGCCTGGGCAATCCCGACGGCCTGGGTAGCAATCCCGATGCGCCCACCGTCCAGCAGTTGCAAAGCCACCCGGAACCCGCTGCCTTCTTTCTCCAGGACATTTTCAGCCGGGACTTCGCAATCTTCAAAGATTAACTCGGTTGTATCGCTGGCCCGCATGCCCAGTTTATCCAGCTTTTTGCCTACTTTAAAGCCAGGAAAACCTTTTTCAAGGATAAAGCAGGTGATTCTATCGGCTGGTTTAGGGGCGGCTTTGTGGGTCACAGCAAAGACCAGGAAGAAATGGCCGGACTGCCCGCTGGTGATAAACATCTTCGAGCCGTTCAGGATATATTTATCACCATCCCGGCGGGCGCTGGCCTGCATATTGACTGCATCGCTGCCGCTGCCCGGTTCGCTCAGGGCATAACCACCCAGTTTTTGGCCGGAAGCCAGCGGTATCAGGTAACGGTGTTTTTGTTCCTCAGTGCCGAACTTCCAGATGCCGTAACAGGTCAGCGAATTGTTGACCGACATGGCGGTGCTTAAGGCCGGGTTGCCCCTGGCAATTTCTTCCAGGGCCAGCACATAGCTAAGAGTATCAACGCCCGCCCCGCCCCATTCCTCCGGGATAACCAGCCCCATCAAACCAAGCTGGCCCATCTTCTGCCAGAGTTCGACCGGGAATTCCTGGGCTTCGTCATACCGGGCGGCGGTTGGCAGCAATTCCTTATCAGCGAAATCGCGGGCCATCTGGCGAATCATCTTCTGTTCGTCAGTAAAAGTTAAGTCCATCTTTTTCTTTCCAAAAAGTTATCTGGCCTCACGCAGCAGATGCCGGGCGATTACAATACGCTGAATTTCGGAAGTGCCTTCCC
>JAYSYV010000745.1:0-4754 GCA_043727245.1 Chloroflexota bacterium
CGGCGCTACAAAGATGAGGTAGTAATGGCCCTTTTCAACAACAGTACTTCGTCTTCACCCGAATGTGTCCTGCCCATTGACGCAAGTCTGTCGTCCGGACAATGGTTAGACCTTTTAAATGAGCACTCGTCTAGTCTTCGGTTGGAAGAAGTGGAAGGTGATACTAAATTAAAAATCATAATCCAGGGTCTAGGAATGGTCTGGTTACAGTGTCAAAAGAATTGAAAGAAGGCTTTGGGATAAGCTAGATTTCCTTATCGACTGTTTTAGGCCAAATGTTGCTCGGACCCCAAAATCAATTGCCGAATAGCCAGAGATCGCATTTTATCCGATCTGATTTCCGATATCAACTTACTTGCCTGGGACAGTATGGCGTTGCACCATAATAGGAACGAAAAGAGTCGCTAAGAAACTTTATGTTTTTGTGAAAGGATAAAGCGGTGGGGTCCAGAGTTTTGGCTGCATTGTTTGGGCAAATTCAGCCAGTGTCTGAGCCGTGGTGGCTACTATCTCCATCTGTCCTTAAAATTCCGGGTCGGATGGCGCTAGTAGCCACGGGGACTGAAAAATAAAGCGGTTAAAAAGGTGGCCCGCACATGTGCGAGCCGCCGGTAGTGTCTGCCGGTCAGGTGCTAACAGTGGTCAACATCGACCCATTTAGCGACCGTATCCTGGACCGTCTGCTGACCGTTCGCTCCGTAACTTACCGTCAACTGCCGGTTGGCAATTTCAGCGCAATTAGCATCTTTCTCCACTTTATCCCAGCCACCCCGAGTATATTTATATTCAAGCCGGGTACCTTCCAGCAGATTAAGTGTAACTTCGGCCGTCAAACCGCTGCGCGTCATCTTGATCCCGCCCGGATCCCAAGTGGGGTAAGGTGCCGGGAAGCTGCCTGCAACGTAAATAGAATCGCCGGCGGGCGTAGTGGCCGGCAGATTTACCTTGAAGGTAACTGCTACCAGCTTGACTTCGGCCTTGATGGTAGCGGTATTGGAGTTGGCTGAACGGTTAAAGGAAGTGTCCTGCGCGGTAACGACATAACTGTAGGTCTGCCCACTGGTTACGGTCGTATCGGTGTAGGATGGGGCCGGGTCTTTAACCAGGTTAGCCAGCTTCCTGAAGCTGGCGTCACCCGGACCTTTACGCCAGACCTCGTAGCGGAACAGGTCAGCCTCAGGGCTGGCATTCCACTGCAGTTTGATCTGCGCCGCCGAACCAATCCCGGTCAGGTTAGTCGGGGCTGCCGGGGCGGTCGTATCTGCCGAGGCATTGACCGTCAGTCTGCCTGGTAGACCGTCTTCGGTTTTAGCGTAAGTCCAGTTGCGGCCCAGGTTGGTACTGAAACGCGCCACATAGTCGAAGCTGCCCACCATTTCGGGAGTGATGTCGATTTTGTACTCGTCATTGTTGCCCACATCGGTGTTATAGACCATCGGCAGCCAGTTCCAGGTAGCAGGGTCACTGCCCGCCGGTCCGTAGGCGAACTGGGCCACCACATTCTGGCCCTGTCCACTCGCATCGGTGACTCCGGCCGCATATACCTGAGCATAGAAAGTGTAGCTTTTGGTCGCGTCAATGGTTATGGTCAGGGTCTTAGGCCACAGGTTGCCAGCCCAGCCAATGGGAGCGTAGGGCAGGGCGCTAGCCTGGTTGCTCCAGCCGCTTTCGTTGCCGGGGCCGTCCAGGGCGGTTACCACGTAGAAATACTCTTTGCTGTTGGTAACATTGTTATCAACATAAGCAGGAGCGGTGGTAGTCGCTATGAGCTGGTAACCGCCGCCGCTGAGCGGGCTGCGGTAGACGTTGTAACCGGCGGCACCGGCCACGGCGTTCCAGCTCAGGCTGACGGTTTTGTTACCGGCCACTGCCAGCAGGTTGGTCGGAGCAGAGGGCGGGGTCAGGTCCTGCCCGCTGTTGGGCAGCAGGATTACGCCGCCGTAAGCCGGCAGGGTCAGGGTTAGCTTTCCGCCGCTGGAAGTCGCCCCTGCCCCACCCAGGGCATCGCTGAAGGTTACACCGTTACGCAGGTAATTGCTCAGCGGAATGTTGAGGGTGCTGGCAGTGGCGGAGGGGTTAACAGCGATGATTGCCAGGTTGTCGCCCTTGCGCATTCCATAAGCCATGGCGCGGGTGGTGTCGTCGGTCAGTAAAAATTTCAGGCTGCCATTACGCAGGACCGGGTTGGCGGCGCGAATAGCCGTCAACTTCTGGTAGTGGGCCAGCAGGGTCGCATCGCCGCCCGGATTGTCGCCGTTCCAGGGGAAAGTCCGGCGGTCGTCGGGGTCGTCGGCGCCCGTAACACCAACTTCGTCGCCGTAGTAGATAGTCGGCGTGCCGGGTACGGTAAACTGTACGATCGTCGCCAGCCGCAGACGCTGCTTACCTACCTGCAGGTTAGCCGCGTTGAATTCTTTCTGCTCGCGGTTATTTTCGCCGGGCGTCAGGCTCCACAGGATACGTTTGGTATCGTGGCTGTCCAGCAGGTTCATCAGGGTATAGTAAGTCGCGTCCGGGTAATCCTCACGCACCGAGTTCAGCTTGCGGGCGAACAGCGAAGGCACTTCATTGGACTGTCCATCATCCACGAAGCCTTTGTTATCGACCGTCCCGAAGTAACCCAGGATAGCGTTGCGGTAGCGGTAGTTCATGGTCGTATCGGCCATATCGCCGTGAATCTTGGGCAGGACTTCTTCTTTCTTCCACAGTTCGCCAATGATCGGGGCATCGGCTTTAGCGGCCTTAATAGCTGTTCGGAACTGCTGCCAGAAGTCGTCCGGGAAAGAACCGTCGCCCATTACATCCAGACGCCAGCCGTCTGCACCCTGCTGCAACCAGTAAGGGCCAACACTGGAAGTGCCTTTAGCATAGATTAGGTCGCGTACAGCCTGAACATTCTTATTCAGAACCGGGATGCTATCGAAACCGAACCAGCCGGTATAATTCATGGTATTGGGGCCGTTCGGACCGGCGCAGGGGCCGCCCGGCTGGTCCTGGAAGTAAAACCAGGAACGGTAGGGTGAGTTGACACTTTCGCAGGCCCCGACTTCGGAATAATGTCCGTAGCGGTCGAAATATTTGCTGTCGGAGGAAACGTGGTTGAATACCCCGTCCAGCACCACGCGCATCCCCAGAGTGTCAGCGTGTTTGTTCAGGTTCGCCCAGTCCTTCTGAGTACCGAAGAACGGGTCGATGGCAAAGTAGTTCTGGGTGTCGTAAGCGTGGTTCGAGCCGGCATCAAAGATCGGGTTGAAGTAAATAATAGTTACGCCGACCGACTTCAAATACTCCAGCGACTGGTCCACGCCTTTGAGGTCGCCGCCGAAATAATCTCGCCCGCGCGGAGCTTCAGAACAGGCAGTAGCCGGGTTTACATAATCTCGGCAATAACCTTCCGGCAAATCGTTCCACTGCTTGTTGATGATCTGGTCAAGCGGGTTGGGCGGGTAGCTGTAACGCGGTTCGTTGACGCTGGGATCGTTGTTTTTACGTCCGTTGCGGAAGCGGTCGGGGAAGATCTGGTAAATTACGCCGTCCTGCATCCAGGGGATCGGTTTGAAGGCCGGGTCAAAGACGGTTATGACGTAACTGTTATCTACCAGATCGGAAGTCGATTCGCCCCAGGCTCCGTCCTTGAATTTATCGTCGGCATAGTAAGCGGTACTGGTACCGTCCGTAATGATGAAGCGGTAGTAAAGGGTGGTAAGCTGCTGCGGTGTAATTTTGGTTTCCCAGAAATCACAGGTCTTGTTGATAATCTTATCGTCCATACAGCTTACATCAGTGGCGGCGGGGGTCATGTTCTGCATAAACTCGCCGCTGGTAGCGGTATTGTAGACGCGTACTTTCACGCCGGTAGCATCATTGTAGAAGGTGCGGAAACGCAGCGTAATCTGGGTGCCGGGATTGACCGCCCCGAAAGGCTGGCGGTAGACCAGATCCTGTGAATTATGTCCCAGCCCGGCGTACTCGACGTTATTGTCGTGGGCGGACTGTCCGGTGTTAACCGTGACGGCGTGAGTGGCCGCGTTGAAGGTTATTTTGACCTTCGTTCCGGCAGCAGCCACGGTAAATAGGATATTGGCCCCGCCGGGCGCGCCGCCCTGGCCGTAATTAACATCCCAATTTTCGTAGAGGGCAACCTTTAACTCGTAGTTACCCGCCGGGATTTGAGTGGTTTCGTAGGTGTAGATACCATCGCCGTCCGGGTCTTGCAGCCATGACTTCAAACAATCAGGTTGCCAGTCGCCAGGACAGCCAATTTCGGACTGAAAGGAACCGACCGCGGTCGCTATTACGGCTCTCTGGTTATCGGTAATCCAGTGGCTTTGAGGGTCGTAGTAAAATTTGACGGACTGGGGACCGGATATGTTGAGAGCGATATTGGCACCGTTAAGGGCGGCATGCAGGCCGTAGTTTTCATCCCAGCTTTTATTAAGAGCGGCTTTGTATTCGTAACTGCCGGTCGGGAGATTACCGCTAAAGCGAAAAACCTGATCGGTTCCAGCGGTCATCTGGGTAACGGCGCAATTCGGCTGCCAGTCGCCAGGACAACCCAGTTCACTCTGTAAAGAACCGGCCACGGTAACGGAAGTGGGCAAAGCGTAGGCTGGACTGGCCTGCACGATGCGGCCGGTACTACCGGCTATTGACAGGCACAAACTTAAAATCAGGCTGAGCAGCATGGCCGAGCCGGTCAGTTTTTGAGAGTAAACTCCCTTCATCGAATCCTCCTTGATGAACCGGTTGAAATA
>JAYSYV010000746.1:0-4753 GCA_043727245.1 Chloroflexota bacterium
GCCTGGGCAATCTGCCAGCCGTTCAAATCTTTCAAATTAATATCGGTCAGGACCAGATCAAAACTATCGGGTTGGCCGGTGAAAAGCTTCACGGCTTCCAGGCCGCTGCCGGTAATGGTTACTTCGTGCTGGTCAATTTCCAGGATACGTTTCAGGACATATAGCAATTTGGGGTCGTCATCCACGACCAGAACCCGCATAGGGCTGACCGGTGCGGTTATCTTGCGGGAAACCAAAGTCTCGGCGACCGGTTTAAGCGGCAGCTTTATAGTGAAACAACTGCCTTCGTTCAGGCGGCTTTCTACCTCAATCGAGCCTTCGTGCCGGGCGATAATGCTCTGCGAAACACTTAATCCCAGGCCGTGACCATCATGAACTTTGGTAGTAAAGAAAGGCTCGAACAGGTGTTGTTTAATTTCCTCGGTCATGCCGGTCCCGTTGTCTCGGACGCTAATCCAGACCTCTTGCTTTTCCCGGCAGTCCTGAATTTTAATGGCAAGCTTGCCGCCCTGGGGCATAGCATCTACTGCGTTTAGGATCAGATTGGTAAAGACTTCCCTCAATTCGGTGGCATTACCTCTGAACGGTGGCAGAGGGTCAGCTTCAAAGACAACCTCAATCGCGGGTTTTTGGGACGATTTTTCGCTGGCCCCGCGTGAGCGGGTAAGCTCTATGACATCCTGTAATATTTTAGCTATTTCCACTGACCCAAAGCTGTTTTCGCGTTTGCCGGAGCCTATTGCTTGCAACTGGCGAATTATCTCGGCTCCATCCAGGGCCGACTGGCGCAGCATTTCTAAAAGATGCTGGTCGTCCTGGTCGGCACTTTTTGTCAAAAGAATATCGCTAAGTCCCAAAATTCCCACCAGTAGATTATTAAAATCGTGGGCGATACCGCTTGTCAATTGGCCTAGCATTGCCAATTGTTCGCTGCGGACAAGTTGCTGTTCCAGGTGGTTTAGGCTGCAAAGATTACGCACATTTAGTAGCGCGGCGGCGGCCTGGTCGGCCAGAATAGTTGACAGATGTAACTCCGTCTGGGTAAATATATGCGGCCCCTGGTAATTGATAATTAGGGCCCCCAGTTGCTCATTCTGGGCGCACAGCGGCAAACAGCAAAAAGCTTCTATGCCGCTGGCTCTTAGCTGGGCCATTGCTTCCAGTTCTTCCTGGTATTTTTCCAGGCTTGAAATGAAAACCGCCGATCCGTTGTGCATGATATGCATTATTACCGGGCTAAAACTCAGGTTGTTATCGCTGAACCTATCCGGCAGGTTGAGTGTAGCCAATAGTTGTAATTGGGGGCTGTCCTGGGTCATCAGCCACATGCTCCCGGAGTGGGCATTCATAGCTCGCACGGCATTTGTAAGGATTACTTCGCCAATTTCGGGCAGGGTCCGGGCGTTATTCACTTTGCTGCCGGTCAGGGCCAGTACGCCCAAATTCCGTACACCCTCCGCCATCAGGCGGCTCAAATTGGCCGACTGCACCATTGCGGCGGCTTGTCCAGCAAAGAAATTGACTATTTCCAGGTCGAGATTATCAAAAGCGTGGGCTTCTTCGCTCTGAATGTCAATTACCCCGACCAGTTCGTTGTGGGCCAGCATGGGTACGGTTAATTCGGAACGGACCTTTAATTTAAAAAAAGGTTTCAGGAAACTATCACTGGCTTCTACATCGGGCAGATTTACCGCTTTTAAGGTACTCCCAACCCAGGCGACCAGCCCTTCCTTGCCTTGCAGCCCTGCTTCGCCCAGCTTGGGCCGCCATGTTTGACTATCCTTTTTGGCCTGTTCGACTAAATGGCCTTTGCAGTATTTGAATTCAAGCTCTGTTCCAGCCTGGTTGACCAGAAAAATCTGGCAGTTGGGATATTCAAGTTCAATAAAAAAGGTATTAACCACCCCATGAAGTAGCTGGTCTACTTCATGGAACGAGGGAACCCCCGATAGTGGTGTCATATTTTGGAGAGCCAGGGCAGCGTGGCCTAAGCGGGAAAGCCGCAGTTCTGAATAGGTAGGCGAATCTTCCTTACCTGTATATGTTGACGATGGAGTTGTCATATTACACTAACCTGATATGGTATCAAAGCGTTTGCTTATTAAATTTAATTATGCTCATTCATACTTACAAGCTAAATTCAAGCCACCCACGCCCAACAAAGCAGTTTACAGAGTAAGAATAAAAATCCTTTTATTGAAATAATTATACGTTATAATTTTTATTTTGTCATCCCTTTTAACGATCTGCTTATAAAATTGAATAAAAAAGTTATTAGAACCCAACCAAAAAGAGAGCCGGGATTTAAATCGCGCTCTCTTTGAGTACTTACATTACGGATTTCGTTAAACGTAGCACTAATAGCGTTAAACGTGAAATTTTAACACTTTATCGGGTTGTATATTTCCCTTCCACATCTAACGAGATTATCTACTTGTCTTCTTTTGCCGGGGGGGTCGGGTTGACTTTAGTGTTGAATTTCAGGCGAACAGTCCGGGCATTGGAGCTTTCACCGCTAATATCCAGGTTTAGCGAGGGTTGACCGTCTTTATTGGTTATTTCAACATTGGCGGTTATTTCAAGCTCAACATCGGCTTCTTTTTCGATGCTGCCGCGCACTTCCTCAAAAAGAGCGGTTACAATTTCGGCTATAGATACCAGAGCGGCTTTATCCGTCGTATCTTCCCCGGCCACGCGTTTAATCAAACCGGCGCTGCTGCGCGGGCCTTCCGATTTTCCGGTGTTGACAGTTACTTTCAGGGCCATTACTTTTATGCTCCTTCTACGCTTTAAATCTCAATCCTTTGTCTACTGCTGCGCCGCATTATAACATACACTTTCCCGACAATTTCCTAAATCGCGTTAGAACTATGTTTGACTCTTTCGACTTCCAACCCGCAAGCAGATAGTCTAATTAGACAGGGTTATCGGGCCGGTGTTAAACTGGACAAAAGCGGCGATTTGATCTGGTTAAACTGGAAAGAGGTGGCATGGACTGCCAGGCGTTGATCTTTGATTTTGATGGTACTATCCTGGATACGGAAACTCCCGAATACCAGTGCTGGCAGGAAATTTATTTCGGTCACGGCTCTGAACTGCCTATCTCCTACTGGTCCGGTTTTATCGGAAAAGCCCTCAGCGCGGCCAGCCCCTTTGATTATCTGGAAGAACAACTGGGTAGACCGGTGGAACGCGATAGCCTGAAGGCTCACTTTCGCGAACACATCCAGGAAATAATTGCCACCCAGGCTGTTTTGCCGGGTGTACTTGATTATCTGGAAACTGCTCGGCGGCTCGGTCTGCGTGTTGGCCTTGCGTCCAGCTCGTGGTCCCCTTATGTCCTGAGCCACCTCGAACGCCTGGGTCTACGCTCCTATTTCGAGTGTATCCGCTGCGCCGACCACGTTAAAAATGCCAAGCCCGACCCCGAACTCTACCAGGCGGTGCTGGCTTTCTTTAATTTGCAGCCGGACCAGGCCGTTGCCCTGGAAGATTCGCCTAATGGCGTATTGGCAGCCAGGCGGGCCGGTCTTTTCTGCGTCGCCATTCCCAACTCTATAACCGGCCAGCTTTCTCTGGACCAGGCCAGTTTGCGGGTTTCCTCACTGGCTGAGTTGCCCCTGGAAACTCTTTTGATCAACCTCAAGCAAAATAAGTACGACTCTGTGGAAAGTTAAGCGCATATGTTAAAAAAATGGCGCACGCTCGATTCTAAATTAGTTCTGGACACCGGCTGGTTCAAGGTGCGCCAGGAAACCTGTGAAACCCACACTGGCCGGGTAATTGACGATTATTTCATCATCCAGAGCGACGATGTAGCAATTATCTTTGCCCTGACCCCCGATAAGCAGGTGGTGTTGGCCCGCCAGTACAAGCAGGGCATCCGGGATATTACCACCGAGATACCCGCCGGGGGCATCCATGCCGGGGAAGACCCGGAAGTAGGGGCTAGGCGGGAATTTCGGGAAGAAACCGGCTATAGTGCCGCTGAATTTGTGCTGGTCGCTACTAACCTCCGCGCCCCCAGCAACCGGGCGACCAGGGATTTTGTTTTCTTTGCCAGAGATGCCTACCTGGCCGGTCCGCCTCAGTTTGACGAAAATGAAGATGTCGAAACCGAACTGGTCAGCCTGGAAACTTTGCGCCAGATGCTTAAAACCGGCCAGATACGCGATATTGGCTGCGTGGCGGCAATCTATCAAGTTCTGGATTACCTGGATTTGCTCGGTTAAGCAAAGTAGTCACCAGCCGTTTTTTAGAAAGCGTGGCCCCTGCTAATTATCACGTTTTCCGCCCCGTTACCGGTAGCCTTCAGCCTGAAGATTAAACAGGCGGGCATAAGTGCCGTCTAACTGCAAAAGCTCCTGGTGCGACCCCAGTTCGAGAATCTTGCCGTCTTCCAAAACGGCAATCCGGTCGGCCATGCGGACGGTACTAAACCGGTGACTTATCAGAAGGGCCATTTTACCCCTGGTCAGTTCGCGGAACCGCTGGAAGATTTCGTATTCGCGCTCGGCATCCAGGGCCGAGGTCGGTTCATCCAGCACTATAACTTCACTTTCCCGCATGAAAGCCCGCGACAGGGCTATTTTTTGCCACTGTCCGCCCGAAAGTTCGTGTCCCTGGTCGAACATCCGTCCGAGGGTAGTATCGTAACCCTGGGGTAGTTCGGCCACAACCGTATCACCTCCGCCTCGCTGGGCGGCGGCCAGCACTTTCGTTTCATCATCCAGGCTCTCTACCTGACCGAACC
>JAYSYV010000747.1:0-1463 GCA_043727245.1 Chloroflexota bacterium
TCTATGGCCCAACTTCAATCACTCAATTACAAACGGCAGCGAGAAGGTTTAACCGAGACAGAAGCTCTCAAATCCAACTTATTACTTAAAGAATACGAACGAATTATTTTACTTCGCGCTCAAGCCGCTAAATTACTCAAAGAACGAGGTCAGGATATTTCAGATCTTCAGGTTGAATAATGAGCCAAACCTATATTCCAAAGGTTTTACTCAGAAAAATTGCGGCGCAAGCACGGTATCGTTGCGGCTATTGTTTGACTAGAGAAACAGTTACAGGCATGCCTATGGATATAGATCATCTGATTCCTGAAGCCCTCGGAGGCTCAACTGAAGAAGCAAACCTCTGGTTAGCGTGTGGCCTCTGCAATGCTTTCAAGGGTAATCGAGTAAGTGTATTAGATGATGAAACGGGCAAGATAGTTCCAATTTTTAACCCGCGCTATCAAGTTTGGAGCGATCATTTTAGTTAGAGTGTTAGCGGAGAAATTATTCAAGGACTTACGGCCACAGGACGCGCAACTATAATCGCATTACAATTAAATCGAGAATTATTGGTGGAGGCCCGGCAATTATGAATAACAGTCGGGTGGCATCCGCCAAAAGACTAAACCGTACTTATAACTCATATGCCAAGTCACAAGAATTAGACGATTTACGAATTCTGTTACTAACCAAAGGATTAAAGATGGGGCTGGACAACTTTAGCTGGTTAATCGAGGGGAAATTGGCCGGGTCGGCGCGGCCCGGTGGGGATGGGCCGGAAGAACCCGACCTGCAATTCTTACAGGCCCAGGGTATACGGGCCATTATCACGTTGTGCCACCAGCCTTGCGCTTCCGACGTGCTGGGGAAATACGGCCTGATGTCCAAACATTTGCCGGTAGAAGATTTCGAGGCTCCCGGCCTGGAGTTGATCGAGAAAGCGGTCGGCTATATCGAAAGGCGAATAGCGAATAATCAACCGGTGCTGGTCCACTGCCGGGCCGGGTATGGCCGCACCGGCACTATCCTGGCTTGCTACCTCATAAAACGCGGAATGCTGCCGAGCCAGGCTTTAGCCGAAGTGCGGAGGGCGCGACCCGGCTCGGTCGAAGTTAAGTCCCAGGAGCGGACCGTCCTGCAATACTACCGCAAACTACATGCCCACCCGGAACCAGAACTAATTTAATAGCCTTTACTCCTGGCCGACTCGTTCCCAACCAGACCTTGCATAACCAGTTGGTTGGGCCGAGATAGGTCCAATTCAAAGCGGGCGCGTTCGGTCCACTGAATAAGCCTGTCGCCCACCACTATCGGCTCGGTAATAGGAAAGCCGAATTGGGCCAGGCCACCCATATCTTGCCAGGTCGCCAGGAAGCGGCCATCCAGCCAATGCCCTGTTTCCTTGTAAAAAACCGAACCGTCTGAGGCGGAAGGCGTGCCAGCGGAGAGAGGCTCATCCACACCGTTAAGCTCGACACCCA
>JAYSYV010000748.1:0-4746 GCA_043727245.1 Chloroflexota bacterium
CAGCCGCATACCCGGTCAGTTGCAGCCCGCAAGCCTGGGCCGCCGGGTCTGGACCCCTACTTTTGCAGACTTTGCTCGGTCTGCAACCTGACGGTGAAACTCTTACCGTCCGCGCCAACCCGGTTTTACCGGCTGGCATAGACTATTTAATTCTGAATGGAATGGGAATTGGTAAGACCCGTACCAATCTGACTTTCCAGCGTGATTCAAAAACTGGAGAAATCAAAACTATCACTGCGCCCTACCACGAAGCTCCAGCAGACCATATAACCGAATTACAAATAAACCCGGTTTAGTCATCCGACTAATCCGGCGATACTTAACCAACTGTGGTTTTTTACAATTTAACCCTGGGGTAGTAACAACTGCCCCGGAAACTACATAGGAGGAGACAAAGATGTCACGTATATCAAATATACGGCGACTTAGCTGGCTAGGGATTCTCTCCCTGCTAGTAACGTTGTTATTGTCCGCTTGCGGTGATAATACTGCTGCCCCAACAGTAGCGGCTAAGCTGACTACCGCCCCGGCAGCTGCTACTACGGCGGCGGCGGCTACTACGGCGGCGGCTGCTACCACGGCTGCTGGCGCAACTACCGCGGCCAGTGATAACATCGTGCCAAACACCAGTGTTAGTGGCAATGTTCGTTTATCTACGGCAACTTCCTCCCCGGAAGAGGACGCAATTGTAAAAACACAACTGCAAAACTTTGCCAAGGCTTACCCGAACGTCAAGGTTAACCACGAAGTTATTGCCAGCGATTACGATACCAAGATCAAAACCTCGATTGCCGGCAACAACGCACCTGACGTTTTCTATGTTGATAGCTTGGTTGCCCCCGATTACATTAATGGGAAGGTGCTGGAGCCGCTCAACAGTTACGCTGAGAAGAACCAGGTCAATACGGCTGACTTCTACTCGACCCTGATTAAAGCCTTTAGCGGAGCTGACGGCAAAATTTACGGCCTACCAAAAGACCATAACACCCTTGTTATGTTCTATAACAAGGAAATGTTCCAGAAAGCGGGGATTACAGCGCCGCCCACCACCGCCGAAGAATTGAAAGCCGCCCTGACCAAGTTGAAGGGGGTATTACCGGCCGATGCCACCCCACTCGCCGCTGACCCAGACCTGGCCCGAGTGTTGCCGTGGGTTTACGCCTTTGGTGGTTCGATGCTTTCCCCGGATAACAAATCCTCAATGGTGAGTAGCCCTGGTTTCAAAGCCGGTCTCGATTTTTACTATGGCCTGCGCCAGGCTGGGTTATCCAAGAAATCCAGTGAGCTTGGGGCCGACTGGGCCGGTGATGCCCTTATGAAAGAAAAAGCAGCTGTCGCATTTGAGGGCGGCTGGCTGATTCCGCCGCTCAACAAAACCCCTACCAAAGACAAAGTTGGTATTATTGCCTTACCTAAAGCCAGCGGCCAGGCTACCCTGGATTTCACGGTGGCCTATGTGATGTCTTCCAAGTCAGCCAATAAAGATGCCGCTTTCGCCCTGTTGAGCTTCCTGACCAGCACCAGCCAGCAGCGGCTGCTCAGTGACATTGGCCTGGCCTTGCCATCCCGGCAAGGACTGACCGATGCTTTCGTGCAAAAATACCCGGAACGCAAACCCCTGGTGGAAAGCACTAACTTTGCCAAACCCTGGCAATTTGGGGTCGGTTTCGGTGGTTTTGCCGACAAGGTAAATCCTGAATTGCAGGCGCTTTTCTCCGGAAGTAAAACCGAGGACCAGGTAATCAAAAATATTGATGATCTGGTTAAACAAACCCTGAACCAGTAACATATTGATGAGCAGCCTGTCTGGTTCAAAACGGTCAGGCTGCTCATTGTAAGGGTTGAAGTCGCGCCAGAAGTTCCAGGCTGTTGAAACCACTAACTTTTCTAAGAAGAACCCGGTAGGAGTGGGTAGTTAGTAAGGGGTGTAGTAAAAGGAGATTATTTTATGGCAGGGAATGTTGGTCAGGTCCAGGTAAAGACAACTACCGGCAGTTTGACGCGACAAAAACTATTGGATAAATGGGCCGGTTGGGTATTTGTTATACCGGCCTTAATATTTTTCGTAGTTTTTGTGGTTTATCCGCTTGGATATGGTTTATATTTAAGCCTATTTAAGATTAACAGTTTTAATATTGACGAGCGCGAATGGGTCGGCTTAGATAACTTTAGTAAAGTATTGGGAGACGCTAATTTTCATAAAGCGTTGCTCAATACGGCGGTTTTTGCCTTTTTTGTCGTGACAATTCAAACTATGCTGGCCCTGCTGCTGGCTGTTGCCGTCAATCAGAAAATTAAAGGCAGTACTTTTTTCCGTACCGCTTTCTTTTTTCCTTCCATCAGTAGTTCCGTGGTTATCAGTATTATTTTCCTGTGGGTCTTCAACCAGAACGGCCTGCTCAATTATGCCCTTTCTACTATCGGAATAAAAGGACCAACCTGGGTAGATGACCCGCATACGGCCCTTCCCGCTATTATGGGCTTGAACATCTGGACAACTTCCGGCACAATGATGGTCCTGTATCTGGCCGCTTTGCAAGATATTCCCGCTCACTTATACGAAGCGGCAGCGGTGGATGGCGCTAACCCGGTCCAACGTTTCTTTAGAATTACGCTGCCGCTCCTCACTCCTACAACTTTCTTCGTAGTGACCCTGGGTTTGATTGGCACTTTCCAGGTCTTTGACCAGGCTTTCGTTATTTCCAATGGCAGCGGCGGGCCTGAAAAATCGACCCTTACGGCAGTTTTCTATATCTACCAGCAAGCTTTTAAAGAAACCGGCCGGATGGGAGTAGCATCGGCTGGGGCAGTAGTGCTTCTGGTAATTATTCTGGCCGTCACTTTGCTACAACGCTTCATTTTCCGCAGCGAACAGGATTTCTAGGAAGGAGGTAAAAATATGGCAGTAAGCACTAATGTAAATTTGAAGACAAGACACTCAGGGGTAGTTAATGAGACACCACCCTGGCGAAGAGTGCTGGTAAAAATCATGATCTACGCTCTGTTGATCGGATTTGCTCTGTTCGAGTTTCTACCGTTTCTATGGTCAATTACCACTTCATTCAAGTCTGAGCAGGAAATAAACGCCGGTTTTATCAACGGCTTCCACTGGATACCTCAAAACTTTACTGTTGAGAACTATCTGGACATTTTCAACAAAGTGGAATTTGGCCGCTGGTTTCTCAATAGTTTGATAGTCGGCGTCACCACTACGCTGTTTACCCTGGCTTTTTCCTCAACTTCCGGCTACGCCTTTGCCCGGATTCCTTTCCCTGGCCGAAATTTTATTTTTTGGTGTATAATCGCGACCCAGATGGTTCCAGGGATTATCTATTTAGTTCCAATTTATATGTTGCTAAAGAATCTAAATCTGCTTGATAACCTGCCGGGGCTGATAATACCGTTTATGGTAACGAATTTTGGCATTTTCCTGATGCGACAATTCTTTTTATCGGTGCCGCTTGAACTGGAAGAAGCGGCCAGAGTAGACGGGGCCGGACGTTTTCGGACTTTCGCTCAGGTAGTGCTTCCTCTGGCGAGACCGGCCCTGGCTGCCCTGACCATTTTTACCTTCATGGGGCGCTGGAATGACTTTTTAATGCCTTTGATCATTATCAACAGCCCTAGTAACTACACCCTACCGCTTGGAATGAGTACCTTCCGGGGTCTCTACAAGACTGATTGGGGCTTACTTATGAGCGGGTCACTCCTGGTTATGATTCCAATTGTTTTAATGTTTGTGTTTTTTCAACGCTTCTTTATTGAAGGAGTTTCTTACACCGGTCTTAAAGGTTAAGCGGCTGAACGGTCCTACTTCCTGGGACCGTTTTTCGTTTTGGAATTGCTAACACCCGGTTTTAATGGAGTTATTTAAGCTATACTTTACCAGAAAGGTAAATTTATTTCATTGGGTTCCATTGAAAATCTGGCGAATTACGCTGAAACAGTAGGACAAAATTTAGACCGGCCTTTCACGGTCAGTGGGCGGCGCGGCTACCTGGTCGGTCACATGAACGGCGCTTTCCCCGACCTGGGCCACCATTTACCGGGCGAAATGGGCGGCCTGTGGGTTCCGCCGGTTAAACTGGCCGACGGCTGGTGGTTCGGTCTGCGCGAGGCCAACTCCGGTGCGGCCTGGCAGTGGCTTTACGGCGAAGCTTGCCAGAGTTTTACCATGTTACCGGGTCGGGCCAGACGCGAATTTTCTTTGAATATTGGGCAAACTGAAGTCGGAGCCAGCCAGGAGTTTTTCGTAGCCGCCGACGAACCGGCCCATTTCATCAGCCTGACTTTAAATAATCCGACCGGGCAACCTCTGAGCCTTGAATTGGCCTGGCTTGTGCGCTTTGACATCAGGGGAGCCTGGTGGAGCGAGTGGCCGGACCGCCCTGATGAGGCTCACTATAACCCGGCGAACGGTTCGATTGTAGCCCGCGATAGCCTGACCACTCGCTGGGGCGCTATGATGCAGGGTGATTCTATGCCCCTAAATTCCGAGATTGGCCCGAATTTATGGGGACCGGAAAAGACCGGCTCACTCAAAGGTTCCGACAACCGGCCTGAAGGCATCTTGCGCAACCCGACTGAATTGCAGGGTGAAGGTATTTCCGGCCAGCTAACCTATGCGGTCGAATTAGCGCCCAACTCCCGCCAGACCCTTAATTTTGTACTCGCCGGGAACGATAACTTTGACGAAGGGCAGTTAGTTTGGGCTGGACAGCTTTTGCAAAACCGCCCGGCTATTTC
>JAYSYV010000749.1:0-14276 GCA_043727245.1 Chloroflexota bacterium
CTTCTTTTTGCAAGAACTTGACCACTTCTTTGGGCGGAACGCCGAAATACTCGGCCAGGTTGAAGATTTGAGGCTGACCGGAAACCCTGGTGCAGGCCACGACCGTATCGCTGTCAACTTTATGCCCCACACCCACCAGTAATTCACCCGAACCAGGCAGGCGGCGGGTCACTTTCAGGGTTAGATTAGGGGCCATCGCCGGCAAATACTGGCTGGGGCCGGTTCCGGCCAACTGGACCTTGTTGCTCAAAACCGGGCGCAAGTTACCGCCCAGAGTAATGCCCGAACTGACCGGCGGGTTTTCTTCTAGCAAAGTTTCTACCTCCTGCGGCCCAGGCTAAAGCCGCGCTTTTTGTTCTCGCGCAGGCTGGGGGGGTTTGTGGCCTGACGCTCATTGGGAAACAGCCCGGTAGGGGGTTGAGAAGGCTGCGAAGGGTCGGAAGTCGGCCCGAAATCGTCCGAACCTTCTTGCTCGGCCTGTTTGAGAGCCTCCCGGTAAACATTGTACCAATCGGCGACCTGGGCCATACGGGCAACAGGGTCGGCGGCAAAGTTGATGGGCCGTCCCCGCGCATCAATTATCAAACCTAAAGCCCCACCGCTAATAAAAGTACCTTCCGCCGTACTGACCATAGCTCCGGCGTTGGAGCCGCCTATTTTAAAAGAGTTTTCCAGTTGAATTTCGAGAGTGGCCCGCTCGTCGACCCGCAGGTTCAGGAGAGCGATAGAGCCATAAGGCACGACCACTTCCTTCAAACTTCCATTGCTCTTACGCAGCCGGACGCGAGCCGCCGGAGCGCCGGGTGTGCCGTTGCCCTGCACGACCACTACCGCGCCCAGCCGGTGCAGACAATCGTAGCGGAAAAGATAGGCCGCCGCGTTCGGGTTCAGGGTCGCCAGCGAACCGGCAGCCGCCATAAGCATAGTCGAGTCTAAATCAAGCTCCACCAGGCCGCTTTCACGTGCGCCGGAAGGTTGCAGCCCATCCAGCAGCAACAGGACAGTTTGCCACAAAGGCGCATTCACCAGCGGGCCGCCTACCCCAATCAGGCGGTTATAATCGAAAATGGCCGGGGCTTCCCGGTCCAATTCGGCCATCAGCAGCCGCAAAGCCTCGCGGCCAAAAGCGCCTTCAATGAAAAGTTCACGCTCGGTCGCCGGGAGAATATGGGGCCGCAAAGTTTTGTTCAGGGCATAATGAATTAGCTCGTCGTCATTTATCTCGAAAGGCAGCCAACGTCGCAGCAACTCCGGCGTGGTTTCAGCCAGCACGTTACTCAGCCCGAAACTCAGCCCGAAACCGCCCCGTACCATCGAGGAAAAATCCTGGTTGTTGGCGTAAAAAATGGCCGCGTTTGAGCCGCCCAGGTCGGCGGTCAACACCCGGTTAGCCTCGACATCTTTCGCCAGGAAGCGAGTAATCAGGCGCACCGCGTCGCTGGTGGTAGTAATCAGGCTGTCACTCATTTCGCTCAAACGACGGTAGCCCGGCAGTGTCGGCAAAAGGCGTTCCTGGTAAATGGTTGCCAGTTGGGCCTGTAAAGGAGCTAGATTTTCCCGGTCCAGGGTGGGCCGGATAGTATCCACCGGGAAAACTTCACACTGCCCGGCAACCTGTTCCATTACTTGAGCCTGGGCTTCTCTGGGTCCGGCAAAGACCAGGCTGGAGGCGCGGCGGGTTTCTCCGGTGGCGATTGCAAGGATTCTTTCCTGGCGGTTAGCTTCCAGCACCACTTCGACCAACTTGCGGTAGGAGGTAGCCTTCGCGCCCTTGCTGCCGCCGGAAATAACCACCACATTCGGGGCCAACCGGCGCAACTTGGCGACCTGGCGTTCTTTCCAGGAACGGCGGGCTTCTTTGGTAGAAGTATTGCCTCGTTTTTTGGTCTTTTTGGCTTTGGAAGGGTCCGAAACCGGCGCGTCAGGTGGGAAAATAGCCGGTTGATCTTTCAGATTGGCGAAAGGTGAAAACCCGGCATCAAGGACTTCCAGGTCGTAATCGGCCTGAACGGGCGTAGCCGAACCAGCAGCCGAAAAAGCCCAATCATCCCCGTAGTCGTCCAGGCTGATTGTACCAAGTACGGTTGTATAAGTGCCATGACTGGCCCGCGCCGCACTGGCGGCTGAAAGTTCTTTGACCAGCCCAGCCGCAACCACTCGCAAAGGTTCGGCGGCGCTGCTACTGGCAACAAAGGCATCCACTCCACTGCCGTCTTCTCTTTGGGGTGTAATCAATTTGCCATTGTCTAAGAGACGTTTGCCGATGGTGTCTTCAATGGCTTGAATGGCGTTAATAACCCCGATAGTGACATCCGGGAAGGGTTCTTCCAGGGTAGTGGGAGCCTCGCCCCTGGCGACAAAGCGGTATGCCTGGTCCACTACTTCGACCAGGGCCACGCGGGTAATGTTGCTGCCGCAGTCCGCAATCAAGACCGATTCTATTTTGGTAAAGCGATTTTGCATTTAACAGGCTAAACCTTAAAATTTGAGATTAATTAGAAAAAGTAAACGATCTACCAGCGCGGCAAAGTAGGTCAAAAAGACCGAAGCAAAGACTGCCCCGAATGCCAGCATTATGCCCCAGCGTCCGACCAGCCGCACCCGGCCAAATATCCCACCCGGCGCAACGTCCTGATTCTGGGCCGGTAGGGTAGCTTCCCTTACAGGAGACATTACTTTGAAAATGGTAAACTGGAAATACCACAGGGCAAAAATCGTCCCCAGCAGCAAAACCACCCGGCCTATAATGTCGCCGCTGTTGAGAGGAAGCATACTGGCCCCGACCTGGGGCAGCAAAGTGCCGGAGAGCGCCCCGGCCAGGGCCAGGGCCGCGACCGTTCCGATAACCAGGGCCATAATCAGGTTGGTGATAGGTTTAGCGCCTTGCAGCGGCCTCAACAGCAACAACAAACCCAACACCAGCGGCACTAAATAGAACCACCAGTCCAGGCTGCCAGCCTTGCTGCTATTCAGGACATAGTTGAAGGCGGGCAAAAGCAAATTATAAAAGATTTGCAAAGTAACCCAACCGACACTGACCCCGATTAGAATATGCTCGGCCAACCGGAAGACCGGGTTGTCACCCAGCAGATAGGTAAAAACCATTACAGTTAGAATGACTGCGACGATTGTACCCACCAGATTCAAATCCATTTAAAAGCTCTCCCTATCAATGGGACTAACGCCGACGGCGGGCCAGGTAGACTATATTTCCTACGATAATAACGACTACCAGCAGCAGGGCGGCCAGGCTCTGGGCGCTCAAACGACCTTCCAGGCTCACGGTCGGGTCGGTTTTCAGCTTGAGTTTGTCCTGCAAGAGCTGATCATACTGGGCGGTCTGGTTCAGGCCAGCCAGTAGAGCCGGGGCGCGAGGCTGAGTTTCGCCAGTAAGCCGGGTCAGGTTGGCCGTCGAAAGACCCTGGGCGTAAGGCCGGGCGATAGGCTCGACCGCCAGCGGCACTCCCAGGATTAGCCGCGCTCCCGGCTGGACTCCAACCTGCTCGACCCAGGCCCGGACGCTGCCTTCGTCACCGGCCAGGACCACAATCAGGTCAAAATCGTTAAGCGAATTGATGCCGCTGGTAGCCGCCAACCCGCTCGCCCGCTGCCCGTTTTTATAATCGGTCAGGTCGCCCATAGCGTCAAAAAGACTACGCAGGGCCGCTTCCTGGCCGGAGCGCCAGCCCAGGTTCAGGTAAGTGCTGCCATATTTATAGAAACTGCTATTGCCATAGTTAGCGTTGGTTGCCAGTTCGTCGGTTATTCGCGCCGCCAGAGCCGGACCTTGCGGGGTCAGACTGAGCGTTACCAGCCTGGCCCTTTTCGCCATAATATGTTGTACCACCGAGCTGGAAAGCGGCCCCATCTCGCCGTAGCGGTCGGCCTCCCAATCGAAGGCTATCAAAACCTTTGAATTGGCCGGTAAACGGTCAATCTGGTCGTAGAAAGTCTGGACATTGGCGACTACCGGCAAATTCCCGACCGGCAAAGGCTGTAAAAGACCGATTAAAGCGACCGCAATTAGCAAAATATAAAGGATATAGCGGACGATGTTGCCCTGAAGCAGACCTAAAGGCCGCTTTTCAACTCCGGTTGCTGCTGGAACCATGGGCGTAGTCGGAGGAGTTAGCAAAGCGGTCAGGACAGCGGCACTGGCAAGCTGGGGCGGCAGATAGACCGAGGGCAAATCTTCCTCTGAATCATGTCCGGCCTGAGCGGTGGGCGGTTCCACTACAGCTACTTCATTGGCCGGATAAGGCGCGGTTTCCTGACCGTTCGTTGGCGCGGCTGGTTCGGCGTTAGGTGGTGGAGCCACGGTACGCAGCCAGTTAGGCATGGAGTGTTCGGCGGTGGTCACGGCGGGTGTGGGCGCACCGGTAGCCTGTTCGGGCGGTTTAGGTTGATTGGCCTGACGCAACCAGGCCGGTCCTTCCATATCGTTAAAGAAATTACTGCCGCTAAACTGGCCCGGTACTTCTTCCAGCAAGGTCGAATAATCAACTGGCGGGCCGGCGTTGGGATCCCTGGCAAGGCCGGGACCGGTATAATCGTCCGCGCCAAAAGTTAAGGCCGGGGCTTCCGGCTCTCTCAGCCAATCAGGCAAATCTGTCGGCATCGGAAAGTTGGGTATAACCGCCGAGGCAGGCTCGACCGCACTTTCTCTTAGCCAATCGGGTAATTCACGGGTTTCGGCGGTCGGTCCTTTTGGTTGAACCTCCTTTTGGACAGATTCAGTTGTCGCTATAGCGGAAGAACCAGGGGCCGCTTCCGAATCATCCCGCAACCAATCAGGCAGGGGAGCCTGGGGTTTCCCTGCCACCTCGGCGCTGTTGTAACCCGCATTCATTTCGGTATAACCCGAAGCGGCGGGTCGTGGAGCAGTCACTTCCGGCGATGTTCCGGCGGACAAAGATTTTAGCCAGGATGGAATATCATCATCCCTTTCGCCCTCGGCAGCAGCCGATTCGACCGAGACTGGCGTAGCGGCTGCCGGAGTTTGGTCGGTTTGAGCCGGTGTTTCAACCGCTGCATCTTCCCAGGGTTTGGCCCATTCAGACTTACTGCTCTCCTGGGCCGGTGTCTCTGGCGCTGGCGCGGTTGCCGTACTTTCTTCAGACGTTACCGCTGGAGAGCTAACCGGGGCTTCGCTGGCGAAGTCGCCATCCCGCAAGAAAGCCGGTAAGTTTATTTCAGGTTCATTAGCAGTCGCGTCCGAGGTAGCAGCTTCGTCTGAACCTGGGGCGGTATCGGTAGACTCAGTGGGCTTATCAGGAGTAAATAACCTTTGCCAGGTGGGCTTTTCCGGTTCGGATTGGGTGGCAGAAGCGGTCGGGTTATCCAGGTTGGCTAAGAAGTCGGGCAATTTAAAGGTCGAGGGCTTCCCATCGTCAAGTGAGGACAGCGAAGGTGATTCTTCCGGCTCAACCGTGGAAGTCAATTTAACAGGCTCAGGTAAAGCTGGACCAGTCTGGGATGAGTCCGTTTCTTCATCTTCACCGCTATTAGCTCCAATCGCTACAGGCGCATCTTCGCCAGCAGCTTCAACTGCTTCGGTCGCATCCCTTGTAGTAGTTTCGGTGGGTGCGGCTACCCCATACCCGGTATCGTCATCGGCATAATAATCCTGAAACTCCGTAGTGGTATCGTCACTGCTTTCATAGCCTGTAACAGCGTCAGCACTCACAGACCCGGCATCGGTACAAGTATTCTTTTCAGCACCTTCAAGCCCGGTAGCAGCCTGAGTATTCTTGTAATCGTCTACAACCTGGGGTTCATCAACGGTTTCTGCTACTCCATACCCGCTACCAGTGTCAGTTTTGCCCTGATTCTGATATTGGGTATCAACCTGAGTTTCGTCACCGGCAGGCAAAACGTCTGCCTCGAAAGGCAAGTCTGGCAGGGCGGGTAAACTGGCTAACAAGTTCGACAAAGCTTCGTCATCCGTAACCGGCCATTCGTACGATTCTTTGTCAGCACCGGCCACCGCTTCGAGCAGTTCAGGCGCGAGCTGGGGAAGTTCAAAAGCCGAGGGAGCTGCCGCTTCGTCCGGGGTTTCAAAAGTGGGCCAGGTCACGGCTTCGGACAGGTTAAAATCCGCTTCAGGAGAAGCCGCGCCAGGTATTGTTGCAGTGTCACCAGAGTCCGTTTCGTCTACTGTTTCGGCGCTTTCGTCAGGGAGGGTAAAAGCCGGGAAAGTTGCTTCTCCGCTAGAGGCAGGGCTGTAATGTTCTTCCTCCGGGTAACTTTGCGGAACGCCTTCCCCGATAAACCGCTCGGAAAGATAATCGGTCTGATGGAACATGGCCCCGACCGAGAAAGGCCGGGTTCCTCTTTCGCGGGCAATCCGGGGATTACCAGTCGGAAACTGGCTTCCGGTCGAACCAGTACCAGGCGAATCCTGGCTGTCGCCTGAAGTGTCAATCGCTGGTAAATCATTTAAAGGCTGGTCCGGGTTCGACGGAGTTGCCGCGCTGGCCTCAAGCGCAGGCAGCTGTAAACCTTCCAGCCAGGGAGCCAGGTTTGAAGGCGAGGCCGCTATCGCACCTCCTTCGGCTGCAACCTGGTCATGATAAGCATAGGAACTACCATCCAGGGCAGGCGGCTTCAAACCGTTTAGCCAGAAAGGCAGGATGCTATCAAGGGCAGTGGGCTCGAGAGCGTCTACATTTCCAGGTTCCTCGGAAAAGGAAGATTCGCCCATGAAATCAGGTATCGGCAGAAACTCGGTCGCCGCTTCAACCGAACCGCTCAAACTTTCAGGAGTTTTTTCTTGCCAGCGCGAAGAAATACTTTGATTTGCGTTATCTCCGTAAGGTGAAAATCCCAGGATGTTGGTCAGGCCGCTTTGAGGGCGGTTCGGTGCGGCAGGGGCATCGTCGAGTCTGGTTGTATCAACGCGGGGCGGCGGGGTTGAGGAGTTGCTCGGCTCATCAAAAGCAAAATTGAGCCGTTCTTCTACATCAACATCACCAAAAGTTGGCCGTTCCGGCATATCGGATACCATCTGAGATGGCCCCTTGAGCCAGTCAAGTATATCCTTCTGGGGAGCTTCCTGCTCAATGAAGCTATCCACTTTCGCGCTACGCAACCAATCCGGCAGTTCAGCCTCGTCCTCCGGCGGTTCGCTGATTTCTTCAAGCCTGGAGGGGGATTTAGCCGCTTCCAGCTTAACGTTATCTTTTTCGTCGGGGAAGGCTGCACTTGCCGCCGCGAAATCGCGCAGCCATTGGGGCATATTCCCGATAAATTCAGGCGATTCCAGGCCGCTATCGCTGGTCTGGGACGCGGCAGGTCGCGACTGATTGGAAGTTGGATCAATTTTAGCTTTGAGGTTCTTCAACCAGTCCGGTAGGGTTGTATCGTCCGGTAAGTCGCCCAGAGCCGGGTTAAAATAGGTATCCGGGTTATCAACCGGCGGAGATATTACAGGTTCTTCAAGGTTGGACGGGGCCGAAGCCTGGCTAGCCGTTACATCAGAAGGCCAGGCAAATTCATCCGATTTAGGGTATTCAAATTCCCTGGGCGGCGTTTGAACCTCGCCAAGCGGGGGCGGCACGCCAGGCATGGTCGCCGGGTCCGGGCGCTCATTACTATTAGAATTACCGCCAGGGGTACTGGCGTTATTGGGAGAAGCGGGGGTATCCGTACGCAAACTATCCAACCAATCACTGGCCCCGATGGTAGGATTTTTCTTTTCAGGCTCCAACTTACCACGGGCCTGGGCCAGGCGCGAGAGTCGGCCACCCGGTTGGTTTGGACCGGGCGATGGGGTTGAGGCTTCGCCGCCTTCCAATTCCTTGGGGTCAAGGGTAATCCGGCCCCCTCGAATGTTGCCGGGATTTTCACCGATGCTAAAAGGTTTCGACCTGGGTAAAGGAGAGCCACAGATTACACAATTTTCGTCGCTGCCCGAATTGAGCGTACCACAGTTTGAACAGGCCAGGGGCGCGTTATTGTCAGGCCGGTTAGTCAAAAGAAGAGGCCGAATTTCTTCGCCACAACCGGGACACCAGCGGCTAAGTCCTGGATTATTTTTACCACATTTTGTACAACCGACCTTCGGCAAAGTTCGCCCTTTCTACCTGAAGACTATCGGAACCCTGGTCAGGATGCCAGGTTTATCGCATATAATTGTTATCAACCCCAAGTAAATAGCGCAGGCTGGTGGCAATCGCCCCCAGTGCCGTCCCAATCAAAATACCTCGGATAATTCCCAGCACCGGGTAATCCAGAAACCACTGGCTTATGGAACTCAGGCTGGTAAACGGTGCAAAGGCCACCTGTCCCAACAAAACTATCACGGCCCCGATTACCAGCAAGGCCGACTCAATGGAGCCAATCCGCAAAGTCCGCAAAGCGGTGGAAATCAGCAAAAAAGCTAACAGGGAGAAAAGTGTAGTCGCCAGCGGTTGGTAAATATACTGGAAAATCCAGTTGGAAACCCCATCCTGATACCCGGCGACCCGTCCTAATACCCCGGCTCCAATTACCCCTACCATACTGACCAGTAAGGCCAGGCTGTACCACCTTTTGGGGTGGCCCTGGCGCAGCCGTTGAAAATGGACCCGGCCAATATTAGCTAAACCCAGCAGCAACAAAACACCGGCAATCAGCGACACCCACAGGGCCAATAAATGGCCGATCCCGTCCGCTGGACCGTCCGTAAAGTAATCCACCAGCACCAGCAGGGCGGTAAGCAGGACTACAAATAAAGGCAGGTAAATTTTGAGGCGCTGCATGTTTAGTTTAATCCCCTAGCGCAAGAAATAATCGCCGATAGTGGGTAGCAAGCCGGTAGTGGCGGCAATTGCTCCCAGGATAATCGCCAGTATCAGCAGCAGACGCAAGGCATCCTGGGCGCGTAGGCTTGCCAGGCGGGCGGGACGGCGGTTGAGATAAGCCGGGACGGCATAGAGTTCCTCTCCCAGCAGCGTGCCTTCTGTCCCGGCGCTGACCAGCATTAAGGGCATAGCCTCGACCCGGCTGGAACCGGCAATCTGGGATATACCCAGGCGGCTGGCGGTTTCCCCGGCCAATAAATATTCCGAGTCAAAGCGTCCCAGCATTATACTACCCGAAACTGCTTCTTCGTCCAGGACGCTCTGGACTCCTGCGATATAGGCCAGACGGTCCTGCTGGCTAATAAAACGCACATTGTTGTCCCGGCTAAAGTCGTCCAGGCGGCCAGCCTCGGCGTATTCGACCTGCAGTACATCGCCCGCCGCCAGGTAGGTCAGGGTATCGTTGGCTGAAACCTGCAAAGCCGCTCCAGCGCGGGCTGCTCCGCGTGAAACCTCGGCCAGCGTGGTCAGGCTGCTTAAAGTTTCGGCTGCCCCCGGCTGGTCGTTCAGGCCGCCGCTGCCCGGCGAATAGTACAAACTCTGCCCGCTTTCGGCGCTCTGCCCGATCAAATTTTTCAAGCGGTTGAGGGGCGGTAAGAGGCGCAAGACCGGATGTCGGCCATGTTCAATATTGTACCAGGCCACGAAAAAGATAATCAGGAAAGCGGCTAACACGATAAATATTAAGACGGTGGAAGGACCAAGCGCCAGAGAAATATTCATAACCGGGTGCTATCCTTTTTATTAAAAAACCTGTTAGAGCTAGCGGCCCTGTATGTGGATTTCGCCTGAGCCGGTTTTTTTTCCGCTTCAAGGGCGTCCAGGCGGTTGAGCAGCCGGTCTACATTCTCCCGGTCTTCCAGGAGCCGGTAGTAATGACCAGCCGGGTCTTGCTCTTTAAAGAGTAATTTTGAGGCCGGTTGAGCCAACAAAAGCACCTGGCTGCCAAAAAAGCTCAGGGGCCGACCGGCGGCCAGGAAAAGCCGGGCCGGAGTGATCAGACCAGCCGCATGAATCCGCCGGGCTAATTTTTCAAGCTCGATAGCATTCGACTCGTTAGCCTGTTGGAATTGCTTTACCAGCCGGGCCGACACCGAAACTTCCAAACCCCCGGCCTTGCGGCCAGTCGCTGCCTGGACTTCATCAAGTACGCCTAACTTACGTAATTGCTCTACCTGGGCCGGATTTACCCGGATATTCAATTTTTCTTCGCTAGAAGGGGGAAGAGTTTCAGGAAGTTGTGAATCTAGCGGAATGTTATTACTCAGCATAGGCAACTCTTCAGGTACGATTCAAAGAGCAAATGATATTATAACTGCTGTACCGCGTAATTCTTGTTATGTTAATCTTAGCCTATAATACCACATTTTAACGGCTTGTAAACATTTTAACCTTGCGCTAAACTCCCCCATTAGTCATGTTTTCAGGGTTAAATAAAACGGTAAAACTGGCCCTATAGCACAAGTTTACCACTCTATTTAGCGTTTTACGGGGAAATATTAAAGATTAAACCGGGAAGAAGTAGATAATTCCAATACTGGTCAGACCCCATAGGGCCACACAAACCAGTAATGGAATATCTTTGAACAAGACTTCCTCCGGGCTGCCGCCTTCGTCTTTTTTGTAGACCAGATACAGATAACGGAAAATACCGTAAAGCACAAACGGAATGGTCAGGGCCATCAGGTGATTCCTGGGCAATTTGTCGTAGGTGATAGTGTAGAGTGAGTAAGCGACTACGACCGAACTGGTAACAACCGAAATCATCTCCTGGACCAACTCGCTGGAATATTCTTCCAGAATCTGGCGGTGACTGGAAGCGCCTCCCGCCAGCAAAATCAGTTCATGCCGCCGCTTGGCAAGCCCGATAAAGAGCGCCCCCAGCATCGTGCAGACCAGCAGCCAGGGCGAAACCTCGACCTGAATGACCAGCGCTCCGGCTACCGCCCGCAAAACAAACCCGCTGGCGAGGGTGAATACATCAATAATTACCACGTTCTTGAGATAGAAGCAGTAAGCAATCTGAATAGCGAAGTAGAGCAAAACTATTCCGCCAAAGGCTGGTTGCAGGAAAAAAGCCGCCGGTATACAGATAACTACCAGGGTTACTAGCGCCACAACCGCGATTTTTTTGGGTAATTTACCGGAAGCCAGCGGGCGGAAGCGCTTTTTCGGGTGTAACTGGTCTTTCTTTATATCTACCAGGTCGTTTAAGAGATAAACAGCGCTGCTAATACCACAAAAAATGATAAAACCCAGGGTAGCAATTAAAACAGGCCGGATTTCAAATAGATGCCGGTCAAACACAACCCCTGCATAGACCAGCAGGTTCTTGACCCACTGCTTCGGGCGCATCGTCCGCAGCAGTTGCTTAAAAATAAAAAACAAATTGGTTATATTCCTTAAATAGGTTCTTGCCCGCCCACCTGACCGACCAAATACCAGGTCAAAAGTATACTATTGCATCAGACCAAAATCAAACGGGCCTTTGGGCCAATTGACAGCGACCCACTCGCGGCTTATAATTTAAGTGGATATTTTTATATCTCAAAGCTGTGATTGGGAAAAGTACCCGGCCCCAGGCTAACTAGAGATTGACGGTCGCAGGCTGGAAACCGTCTTTGGCAGGACCAGGGAAAACCACCCAGGAGCCGCTCCGATAAAGCCCTTAACGGCCCAAAGAGCGCGGTTGAACCCGTTATCGTTCTCAATGAGCGCCTTTTTAAGTGTATTAAAGGCGGAAAGCAGGGTGGAACCACGAAAGAGTAAACCTTTCGTCCCTCGTTTTTGTGTAACAACAGAACGCCAGGACGGAGGGCTTTTTGTTTTTTATAGCCCTGGTCTGGCCCAACCAAACGAGGATTTTATTATGAGTATGCAAGCAGAAGCTAAACACGAAGCCCTCCCGGAAGATTTGGAGCGAATGCGCCACTCTACGGCCCACCTGATGGCCGCAGCGGTGCAAGCTCTCTGGCCGGATGCCAAATTTGGGGTTGGCCCATCCGTCAAGAACGGTTTCTACTACGATATTGACCTGCCCGTGACGCTTACCCCCTCCGACCTGGGCAAAATCGAGCAGAAAATGCGCGAGTTGAAAAATAAGAAGTTCCCTTACGAGCGCATAGAAATGCCGGTTGATGAGGCTATCACCGAAATGGAACGGCGCGGCCAGACTTTCAAGGTTGAGCTTTTACACCTGTTGAAAGAAAAAGGTAGTACCGCAGTTGCCAAAGAAACCGGTGATGATGACGCGGTTGGCGTGGACGAGTCGAGTGGGGCTACCCGGATTTCTTTTTATAAGACCGGCGACTTTGTAGACCTGTGCCGGGGGCCGCACGTGAATAATACCAGCGAAATCGGGGCTTTCAAGCTGATGAGCATCGCCGGGGCTTACTGGCGCGGCAACGAAAAGAATCCACAGTTGCAGCGACTCTACGGGGCGGCCTTCCGCAACAAAGAAGAACTCGACCAGTATTTGTGGCAGTTGGAAGAAGCTAAAAAGCGCGACCACCGCAAACTCGGCCAGGAACTGGACCTGTTTACTTTCTCCGACCTGGTTGGGGCCGGTCTGCCGCTCTTTACGCCACGCGGGACACTGGTGCGCCGGTTGCTAGAAGATTTCCTACAGTCGCTCCAGGAACCGCTGGGCTACCAGAGAGTTTTGATTCCCCATATCACCAAGAGCGACCTCTACAAAACCTCCGGCCACTGGGATAAATTCAAGGATGACCTCTTTCACGTCACGGGCAAGAGCGAGGAAGAATTTTGCATCAAACCCATGAATTGCCCGCATCACACCCAGATTTTCGCCAGCCGCAAGCGCAGTTACCGCGAACTGCCCATGCGCCTGAGCGAACTAACGGCGGTCTACCGGGACGAACTGCCCGGCACGCTCCAGGGTCTTTCACGGGTGCGGATGATTACCCAGGATGATGCTCATGTCTTTTGCACGGCTGACCAGGTTATAGACGAATCGCTGAGAATTTACGAGATTGTCGAAAAGTTCTACGCGCCTTTTGGCATGAAACTGTCGGTCCGGCTGTCGCTCTGGGATGAGAACCACCCTGAAAAGTACCTCGGTACGCCCGAATTCTGGAACTTTACCCAGGAAACGCTGCGGCAAGTTTTACAGACCAAAGGAGCCGAATGGACCGAAGAAACGGGCGAGGCGGCTTTCTACGCCCCCAAGATTGACTTCACGGCTAAAGATGCCCTGGACCGCTCCTGGCAACTGGCAACCATTCAACTGGATTACAACCTGCCGGAACGCTTCGACCTCAAGTATGTCGCGCCGGACGGCCACGAGGCCCGGCCTGTGATGCTGCACCGGGCCATCCTGGGTTCGATGGAACGCTTCATGGCGGTGCTTATCGAACATTACGCCGGGGCTTTCCCGGCCTGGCTGGCTCCCACCCAGGCTATGGTCATCCCGATTGCCGACCGCCATTTCGATTACGCTTTGACGGTCTTGCAGCAGATTCAAGGGGCCGGGGATTCGAGCCTGGCCGGAGCCTTCCGGGTGGAACTGGACGAAGCTCGCGAGTCTATGCAAAAGAAGATTCGCAACGCCCAGTTGCAGAAAGTACCTTATATGCTGGTAGTGGGCGATAAAGAAGCCGAGCAAGGCACGGTTTCGGTGCGCCTTCGCAACGGGACCGACCTGGGCAGTATGCCGGTGGCCGCTTTCGTAGAGCGGCTGCGGAACGAGGTTAAGTCCCGGACCAATACTACCGCGTAGAACGTTAAACGTGGAACCATTAAGCCGGTAGTAACTCAAATTTCACTCTGAGTTACTACCGCAATCTTCAGGGGCTGAGAACAGGTTTAACGTTCTAAGTTTAACGAAATTGGGTTGGGTAAGCTTGACGCTCTACTCAACCTATCTTATTATGGGAACCAATTAAGCAAAGCATTTAGAGCTTGAAGGAACAGATGGCCCGGAAAGGTGCTTGGGGAACTTGGCGGCAGATATAATGGAAGGAAAAGCTATCCCGGTAGAAAATGCCAGGGTAGTAATAACCGGCATCGGGGGCTTCGTCGGTAGTCACCTGACCGATTTTTTGCTCGAAAGTTTCCCCGGTAAGTTAACCGTCCACGGCATCTGCAATTCAAAAAACCAAACGAACCTGGCCCACCTGGCCGGTAATCCGGGGGTGGTTTTACATCGCCAGAACCTGGAAGACTGTAAAGCCCTGACCGCTATCCTGCGTGAAATCCAACCGGCTTACATTTTCCATCTGGCCGCCCAAAGTTTGCCCGGAGCCTCCATCCATACTCCGGTCCAAACCCTCAATACCAATATAAACATTACTCTCAGCCTGTTTGAAGCCATTCGTCAGGCTGGTCTGACCGAAAAAGCCCGTCTGCTCAATGCCGGAAGTGGCGACACCTATGGCTTTATCGAGCCGGCAGATTTACCCATCAAAGAAACTA
>JAYSYV010000750.1:0-1455 GCA_043727245.1 Chloroflexota bacterium
TTTAAGTGGTAGTCATTTTGATTACTCCGACAGGCTGCTAGTCGCGTAAAACCCAACCTAGCAACCCTACCAGATTCTGCTGAGTAACTGTCTGGATAGCAAGTTGATAAACTTTAAGTTGTTCTGCCTCAGTAAAATTGGTATCCTGGATGGTCGGGCCGGTCGGCCAGCCAGTTTCTTCGAGCAGGATTGGTTTGGAAGTATGTTCGCTGATATGGAAGACCTCGTTTCCAAGGTCTAAAGCATTATAACTGTGCAGGCTAATGTAATCGCTGAGACTGGCGAAACTACGGCCCTGGCTATCCTGGTACCAGATGTCCTCATAAAAACCTACCCCTACCGTTATCAGGTGATTACCATCAATTTGCAAAATAGCCTTTCGCATTCTGGCGGTCCAGTCAAGGACGGCATCCGGTTGCTTTTGCTGGGTCCAGCGCGTATAGAAATCCGGCTCATTATGAATATCCCAGGCTAATACCCGGTCATCACTGGCAAAAGCCCCGACAATCGTATTTAAGTAGGTCAGGTTTGCAGCCTCCTCTGGGCTACCCAGCGCAGGCCAGCCATTATAAAAGTCAAACAGGGTAATAATAAGTTTCATTCCCTGGTCAGCCGCAATTTGGACCATCTGTCGAAGTTCGGAAAGGTAAACCGGGCTAACCTGCCCGGTTTGAGCATCGGTCCACCCGGTAGTAGGTCCGTAGGGAACCAGTACCCGCAATACATTATCCCCTAAAATAGCCGCCTGGCCGACCTCAGCCGCTACTTCTGCACCCTGCCAGTTTTGCCACATGGCTGCCCAGGGGTTTTGATAGGGATAGAAATTATGGCCTTTTAGTTTTATGGGTTGCCCGTTCAGGACCAGGGCAATGCCCTGGTCCTTTACAAATTGGGGGCCGGCAGCTTTAGCCTGACCCTGAACAGGGCCAGCTAAAGCTAGCAGAAAAATTGCTAGGAATAGGCTAGTGTTAAATAGCCTCAAAAATTTGAAAATGGGATTTGTGGTAAAGTTCAAGCTATTAGAATTTCTTGATTTTGTCACGCTAAGCTAATTTCCTATCAATATCAATTCCAGATATTTTTAATAAAACCGAGGTGGTTTTGTTATTTGTTACCTCAAAATAAAAATCTTAAAATGAACGTTTTCAAAGTTAAGGCAGGAGTGCAGTATTGTCACCTGGTTATAATTTTTAAAAGCTAAACAACGGCAG
The DNA here is from genome assembly GCA_043727245.1 of Chloroflexota bacterium. Lineage (GTDB taxonomy): Bacteria > Chloroflexota > Chloroflexia > Chloroheliales > Chloroheliaceae > 54-19. The sequence continues at coordinate 1,212 of JAYSYV010000750.1, forward strand.
CCCAGGGTCGAATGGGCGAACTTTACCCTCTTGCAATGTTTTATCACAAAAATGTAAGAAAAATCTTAAATCGGGGCGACAGTAAGTAAAGATTTGGTTAATAAATCAAAAGGAAAGAGTAACTTATCAGTAATGCGTTGAGATTCAGCCTGAACTTTTAGACAGCTCGACACTAGATTTTATTAGCTCAAGATAGGCCGCTAAACTGGCCTCGTCAAGATAATCAAAGATCCGATGGTCAAGG
>JAYSYV010000751.1:0-1455 GCA_043727245.1 Chloroflexota bacterium
GGCAAAGACGGCCCCTACCTGGAAAAGTTTTACCACCATATTTTTAAGACTGATAAAGATATTATACGGGTTATCGAAGAACTCGGCCTGAAAGACTTGCTGGAATGGAAGACCCCGCCGACTAGCACCTTGTTGGGTGGCAAAATCTACCGCATGGATAGCCTCTTTGACGAATTTAAAGCGGGGCGGCTCAGGAATCTGGTTAAGCCTCTAATCGGCAGCTCGATTGATACCGCTCTCGCCGTCATGAACTTCAAGCCTTTACCCATCCTGAGCCGCCTGCGCTTTGGTCTGGTCGGGGCTTACCTGAAATTTGAGTCGAATTACCAGCGGCTTTCTAAAATTACGGCGGCTAAATGGGTCCAGAAATGGGCCGGGAAAGCCGCCTTTGACAGGATTTTCAAGCCGTTACTGTCGACCAAGTTTGGGGACAGGTACGACCAGATTGCCATGCCCTGGCTCTGGAGCCGCTTCCACGAACGCACCCAATACCTGGGCTACCTGAAGGGCGGTTTCCATCAGCTTTACATAAAACTGTTCGAGGCTGTCCAAAAAGCGGGCGGGCAGGTCTGGCTGGAAAGCGATGTTACGGCCATTCGCAAAGGGGTTGGCGAGCAAGAAGGCAAAGTTATTGTCACGGTCAACGGCCAGGAAGAAGTCTTTGACAAAGTGGTCGTGACCACCCCGACGCGGGTTTTCACCCAGCTTGCCAAAGATGAACTGCCGGACTCTTACATCGAGAAATACGCCGGGGAAAATTCGATTGAGCATTACGGCGCTCATTGCGTGGTCCTTTCGATTGACCGGAAGTTTTTTGACACTTATTGGCTGAATGTCAACGACAAGGGCTATCCCTTCCTGGCGGTAGTCGAACACACCAACTTTATGCCGACTTCCGATTACGATGGGCAACACCTGGTTTACATGGGTAATTACCTGCCCATGAATCACCCGCTTTACGGTAAGTCGGATGAAGAAGTGCTGGCCGAATTCCTGCCCCACCTCAAGAAAATCAACCCGGACTTTGACGAAAGTTGGGTCAAGCAAGCCTGGGTCTGGAAGGCTCCTTACGCCCAGCCGATTGTGACGCTGGATTACGCCGGGAAACTGCCGCCCCACGAAACGCCGATTCCCAACGTCTACCTGGCGAATATGGCTCATGTCTATCCCCAGGACCGGGGTCAGAATTACAGTATCCGGCTGGGGGAGAAAATCGCCAAACTTATCTAACTTGTATCTAAAAGTAATAAAAAAGGCGGGACCAAAATCCCGCCTTTTTTATTTGCTTTGGTTTTAGGATTTGCTGACGCTAAACCCGCCCAGAATGAGCGACCAGACATTCTTGAAAGCCGCCTCCACGCCGGGGTCGGCTCACTGCGAGGCGCGTGGACCGGGTTATGGAACCGGTTGGGTGATATTCGCCAACGGCGCGCCGATACTTCACTACGTTCACAC
>JAYSYV010000752.1:0-4725 GCA_043727245.1 Chloroflexota bacterium
GCGGCTTTGTTCCTGGGCAAAGTAAGGCACTTTCAGAAAGCGTACAATCAAGCACGAGATTTGTTAGAACCTGTTTTGAGGGGCTTCAGAGAAGCCGGTAGCCGGCTATATGAGGCAGAGGTTTTAACAGTGCTGGGCGGGGTGGAATCAAGCCTGGGAAATTATCCTGAGGCGGAAGTTTTACTCAAGCAGGCTCTTGTCCTGGGTCGTTCGATTGGAAATAGGGAAGCAGAGATAGATGCTTTGTTGGGTCTGGTAAAAGTGGCACAAACGGTGGGGAGGCCCAATGAGGCTCAGAACTATGCTAAAGAGGGGTTGAGGTTGGCTAAAGAAATTGAGGACAAGCGTCGATACTCCCAGGCCGAGCAAATCATGTTCTCCCAATTTGGCAGCACGAATTTGGTCCCAACTACAGAAGACCAGGCTAAGGTTAAATGATGTGGGCGGACCGCTGACATCGTAAAGTAATTATTTTCAGAGGAACGTCAATATAACAAAGCTGGCAATTAAACCAATATCGCAATTTATTTTTAACTGAAACTACCTTTTTGCGTTCAACGTTTTACGTTCAAGCTTGAACGAGATATGATATACTCAGGGTAACATCCAAAATGGGTGATTGTAAACAGGAATACGGCTTGAGATGTTAAGAACCGAGGAACTACAAAAAGAGCATATTCTGAAGCCGGGCCGCCGTGAATGGCCCCGCGCTTTGAGCGTTCGCAAAGAAGATTTCACCCTGGCCTTGCTGGGCAAGGTCTTTGTAACCTTCATTTTTATTGGCACTATTCTGACACCAATTTTTTGGTTGAGCGGTATCCCAATCTTGCAGAATATCGCGGCTTTCGGCTGGGATGTTGGCCGGGCGATTTGCTCTTATACCGATCATAGCCTGGAAATTGCCGGACTGCCCTTGATGGTTTGTACGCGCTGTTTCGGGGTAGGCTGCGGCTTACTGACGGCGGCCTACCTCTTTTTCTATACTCCCCTGATTAAAGAACATTTGCCACAACGGCGCTTGTACCTGGCGGTCGGACTGGCGGCGTTATTCGTACCCTGGCTGCTTGATAGCGGCCTGGAACGGCTGGGCCTATGGCAAACCAACCACCTGCTGATGCTGCCGACCGGCTTTCTGGGCGGTTTTGCGGTAGCCCTGGCCCCACTCATCTTCTGGCCCCGCTCTGTGGAAGAATAACTTTCAATTATAAATCTTCGCTTTTTGAAGGGCAAAGTAACTCTAACCAACTTAGTTAGAAATATAAAACTAAAAATCCCGGCAAACCTTGCGGCTTCTCGGGATTTAATGCCAGAACTGCGATAGAAGTTGCGCCTGACCCAACCTGTTCAACCTTGCGGTAGAACTCAATCGGTGCGTTCCCTTGCGGGCCGTTTCCCAATCTTTAGTTGCGTTTCGGTTTGCTTCAACAACTCTGACAACGATATGGTATCAATCTTTCAGGATTGAGTCAATGGGATTTATCCACCACTTACCCACATCTTTTCCCACAGAGTTATCCCCATGGTTGGTGAATTTAGCCTTTGAAGCGGTACAGGGTAAATCCACGATTGATTACATGGGCGGCAAAAGCTCGAAAGCGCTTGACCGGGGTGGAGACCCCAAAGACTTCCTGCCGATCAGCCGGAATACGCGGGCACACAAAGAGCAGTAAAGTGGAAGCGTTGCCACATCAGGTTCTGTCAATTCTGGGTTCGCGGTAAATTAGAAGAGACGTTGCCAAATATTGACTTTGCATTCCCCCGGGTAATTTAGTTGTTATATACTACTGCTAGTTAACCAACCGTGGTATAATAGCCTGTAAGGGTTGTTGTACACCAGTAAGTAACCGGAGGTAATCAAGATGGTTCTGATTAGCTAGTAACGCTGCCTCTATCATAGGATAGGTGGCAGTGTCTGATTGTTGAAGATGGATTGTTCGCGCGTTGAAGCGTGGAAATTTTATTATTTTTCAGGTATTCCTAAAACTTCTTCCTCACTTTTTAGACACTCCCCTTTAATTTTGTATTTATAATACCAGCTAACTCTAAAAACTAAATGTTAAACCTGTATCTACAGCTTTTTCGGCTGTCTATGCAAACCTGGGTCTGTGAACACACCGGAGGCCGGGCGGGATAAGGTGGTTTAGCAATGCAGAAACTTTTATTTAAAAGGGGAAAACGATGGCAGTCAAACAGGCCAAAAAAATTAACCACAAACTCGCAATACTGAACGTCTACCAGCTTAACAAAGCCTTTGGGGTCTTTCCGGTATTCAAAAACCTGGGCTTTGAGGTAAACGCGGGCGAGAAATTAGCCCTGGTGGGTGTTAACGGTGCGGGCAAAAGCACCCTGCTAAAGATTATCGGCGGACTGGAAACAGCCGATAGCGGCGCGATTACTTTCAAAGGAGGCACGAAGGTTGCCTATCTAGCGCAGGATGTCCTTTTTGATTACAGCCATACTCTCTACGAAGAAATGTTAGAGATATTTGCAGGCTTAGAGGAACGCCGAGCCGTGCTGCACCAGTTGGAAAGCCAGATGAGTGCGCCGGATAAAGTCGGGGAACAGTGGGATGAACTGCTGGAACATTACGCCGACCTGACCGAGCAATTTGAACTTTTGGGCGGTTACGAGTACGAAACCCGCATTGAACAGGTTTTAACCGGGCTGGGCTTTGGCGCGGAATGGTGGGCGCGGCCCATAGTCGAGTTTAGCGGAGGCCAGAAGACCAGGGCAGCCCTGGCCCAGACTCTGCTTTCCAGGCCCGACCTGCTATTACTGGACGAGCCGACCAATCACCTTGACCTGGCGACCCTGGAATGGCTGGAAGGCTATTTGGAAACCTGGCCCGGCACAATAATCATCATCAGCCACGACCGGGTATTCCTGGACAAAGTGGTGGCGCGGGTACTGGACCTGTCCGAAGGCAAGCTGGAGGACTACCCTGGCAATTATACAAAGTACTTGCGGCTGCGGGCCGAACGGGTGACGCGAGCAACCAAGGAGTTTGAAGCCCAGCAAGAACATATTGCCAGAGCGCAGGAATTTATCCAACGCTTTAAGGCCGGGTCACGCGCTGCCGAAGCCCAAAGCCGCCAGAAATTGCTGGACCGCCTGGCGCGAAAAGAACGGCCCAAAGAACAGAGCCGCTTGCGTCTTTCACTACAAATCGCTTTGCAAAGTGGCCGGACGGTCCTGGCAACCCGCAATTTAACGGTCGGCTGGCAGACCAACAACAATCTCAATCCACTCTTTGAAGTGCCTGACCTGTCAGTGGAACGAGGCGAACGAGTCGCCATCATCGGGCCAAATGGTTGCGGTAAAACAACTTTCCTGAAAACGGTGGTGGGTGAGATACCCGCGCTGGATGGCCGGGCTGAACTGGGCATCGGGGTTCAAGTGGCTTATTATGCCCAGACCCACGAGGGACTAAATTCGGCGAATACTGTCCTGGAAGAAATTCGCCAGACCTATGCATTCTCGCAGGAGGAGGCCCGCACTTACCTGGGGCGCTTCCTTTTTGTCAAAGATGATGTCTTCAAGGAAATCGGACAGCTATCAGGCGGCGAACGTAGCCGGGTGGCCCTTGCCAAGATAACTCTTTCCAAAGCTAATCTGCTGGTGCTGGACGAACCGACTAACCACCTGGATGTTTATGCGCGGGAAGCCCTGGAGGAGTTGTTGAGCGAATATGACGGCACTATTTTATTCGTTTCGCACGACCGTTATTTAATCAACCGGCTGGCAACCCAGGTCTGGGAAGTGAGCCAGGGTAATCTAGCGGTCCACCGGGGTAACTATAATGCGGTCAGTCCCGCCAGGTTGGTGGCGGTGGCCGGATAAGCTGCTGATTGTTTCCAGTAGGAATATACAATAGTTTAAACCAAAAGGCGCCTTAACAGGCGCTTTTCAGGTTTCCGGCCATCCCGACTCATTCAAAGAGTGGCGGCCCCGCATTATTTTTAGGAGGTTATGGGCTTATTGAATGCCGTAGCCGGGGCGCTTTTCCACCAGTAACTTTATGGCGGTGCGTTCCTCATTATCAATCTGCACATCAATAAAAGCCGGAATACACACAATATCAATCCCGCTGCTGATTAGATAGCCACGGGCAATCGCTACCGCTTTAATGGCCTGGTTGGTGGCTCCGGCTCCAATAGCCTGGATTTCAACCCGTCCGGCCTGGCGAACTACTCCAGCGATAGCACCCGCGACCGAGCTAGGCCGTGACTTGCCGGAAACTTTCAGTACTTCAACTTCACCGGGGGCCAGTTCACGACGGGCCGGACGTGGCGGCGCAACAAATTCTGATTGAGGCTGTTGCTGCTGGGGAACAGGCTGCCGTTCGGCGGGATAAGCTGCTTCCATGCCAGGCTCGTTTGCCCGGTAATTCTGATATTTCGGATCCATCGGTAATCTCCTTGTCGTTGTTTGGGTTAACAAATGTAGTTGACGAGATAATTATTGTTGACGAAACGACCTGAGTTAACTCGACTCGGCAAGCTAAAGTTGGCTTTGAGTGAGCAATGACGTAGTTTCGCCTGTTTGCTTAACCTGTAAGCAACCGGCAGCTACTTAGAATCGTCGTCTAGCATCAAATCGAGACGGGTTATGGCTACTGACTTTCCCGAAATGGGTTCAATATCCAGCAAAATACTATTAAATATTACCGGCCCTGCTTGCCGTTTATTGGTACGCGCCCTGGCTGCCAGGTGAGAGATAAATGGT
>JAYSYV010000753.1:0-1451 GCA_043727245.1 Chloroflexota bacterium
GCGGTCAATTCGGCCCGGATACTATCGCCATCTTTGAAGCGGCCCCGGATAACTTCTTTAGCCAGTGGGTCCAGTATAAGCTGCTGGACTGCTCGGCGCAGCGGACGCGCCCCGAAGGCCGGGTCGTAACCGACTTCCACCAGAAGGCCGCGTGCTTCCGGCGAAAGTTCCAGGCTCAGGCGGCGTTCGGACAGCCGTTTGAGCAGTGACCTTAGCTGAATATCCACGATGAAGTTGATTTCTTCGCGTCCAAGCGGCTTGAAGGTAATAATCTCGTCAACCCGGTTGAGAAATTCGGGCCGGAACTGCTCCCGCAAGGCTATCATCACAGCGTCCCGGATGTCCTTCTGGGAATGACCGCTCTGGGCCAGGGTCATGATGTCCTGGCTGCCGATATTCGAGGTCAAAATAATGACCGTATTCTTAAAGTCCACCGTCCGGCCCTGGCTGTCGGTCAGGCGGCCATCTTCCAGGACTTGCAGCAGCAAATTAAAGACATCAGGGTGGCCCTTTTCCACCTCATCAAACAGCACCACCGAATAAGGCCGCCGCCGCACTGCTTCGGTTAGCTGTCCGCCTTCCTCATAGCCGATATAACCTGGAGGCGCTCCGGTCAGGCGGGCTGCGCTGGATTTTTCCATGTACTCCGACATATCCAGCCGGACCATGGCGTGTTCGTCGTCAAACAGAAATTCAGCCAGGGCTTTTGCCAGCTCGGTTTTGCCGACTCCGGTCGGACCCAGGAACATGAACGAACCGAGAGGCCGGTTGGGGTCTTGCAACCCGGCCCTGGCCCGCCGGACCGCATCGGCTACCGCTATCAGGGCCGGTTCCTGACCGATGACCCGTTCGCGCAGACGGTCTTCCATCGTGAGCAGTTTGTCCATTTCGCTTTGGAGCATCCGGTTTACCGGGATACCGGTCCAGCGCGATACAATTTCGGCAATCAGTTCGGAATCTACTCGTTCACTGAGCAGCCCTTTGCCACGCTGCACTTCGCCCAGTTTAGACTCCTGCTCTTTTAGCTCCTGTTCGAGTTTCGCCAGCTTGCCATAGCGCAATTCGCTGGCTTTGGTGTAATCCTGGTTTCGCAACGCTTCTTCCAGAAGGGGACGGGTCTTTTCAACTTCCTCTTTGAGGGTACGGGTCTTATCAATCGCCGCTTTTTCCAGTTCCCACTGGACCGACAACTGGTGGTTGCGTTCGCGCAAATCCTCGACCTGTTTTTCCAGCCGGTTCAGGCGTTCGGTAGTTTCGACATCGGGCAGGGTAGCCGTTTCGTGTTTCAGACCTTCTCGTTCGGTTTCCAATTGCGATAACTCGCGTCGAACCGTGTCCAGTTCGGAAGGTAGACTATCAATTTCGGTACGGAGTTTGGCCGCCGCTTCGTCAATCAAATCAATCGCTTTGTCCGGCAAAAAGCGGTCGCTTATATAGCGGCTGGATAAAGT
>JAYSYV010000754.1:0-1450 GCA_043727245.1 Chloroflexota bacterium
ACCACCTGATGTTAAACCGGAAATTTTCCTTAAGGATTACGATTATAAGAACCTGCGCGTACTGATTGTCAATGAAATTGCTCGGCTTAAAACAGTTCAAACTGCATTGATGGCAACACTGGCCCAGTCCAGGCAAGGAAATTTGTTTTCTTTTAATGTGCAAGAAAGCGAAATTTTGCGAACTGCTTTGCTGACAATCGAACGGAATCTGGGTGAGCCAAAAGAATTCAGAACCATTGCTTTGGCTTTGCGTTATACGCTCGCCGAACGGACCCCTGGCTATCCAGGATTTCAAGAACTTTATTCGGGGAGGATTGAGCTAGAACTGGATGACCGCGATTTATTGCTAATGGCCCTGGAACAACTGGCAAACTCTCAGAAGACTAACTCAACAAATCAGTCAGTCAATCCTTCTCGGATAAAACCACTGGTAGAACGGCTTAAAGCTTTGAATTATGAAAGGCAATAATGAGTACAAACTCGGATAAAACATATACTTCTGAATTATTGGCTACCCTGGAAGAGATTCGTCAGGTCCCCCCCTCTATAATAAATGGATTTACCGGGTATAAGAGTTATTTTAATGCAGCCCGGTTTTGTGTGGAGTGGCAGGAATGGGTAATAGCGAATTCGGCTACTGCCGGTAATAATCAAAAAGTAGGTTTAAGTTGGAAACTAAATCCGCTTAAAGGTTGGACCCGTGAGAAAGGAAAGGCTGAAACCTGGCAAGAAAGCTATCGTCAATTTGTTACTTACTATTCTTTAGGCAATGAACGCCAGGTAGAAGATTTCAAAGAAGGAAGCAATCTTTTTTCCAACAAGCCGCTTTTCCATGGTAATCCCCTTAATCCTATATCCGGTACGATATTCCCGACTTCAAGCAAATCTGAAACGTTCGATATTGTTTTACCTCAAATTGAAGGCCGCAATAATATCGTCCGAAATGTTCCGCCCTGGGCTTTGTCTTATCCATACAATTATACTCATAGAAAAACCCCTCCTAAAATGGGTGAGGAGGTTTGGTTTCAAGTGTCCACGGATGGTGATGGAAAAACTAACCCACCATTGCGAGGCGTAATTCAAGCAATAGGCGAAAAAGAAAATCATTGGAAATCCTGGAAATATTACGTGAAAGTCGGAGATGAGATTTATAAAACCTATGCTTTTGTAATGTTTGACCATTGCCCAAGCCAGATGACTGATAATAATGGAATAACAATGTGGGTCTAATTTAGTCTATAAGCATAGTTTATAGAATAATACAGTGTTTAGCTGAATGATAATGCATTCATTTTTATGCAGGTTTGCTAGATGTGATACAGGTCAAGACCGGGTTATGAGTGACAAGGCAAAACTTGGCTGGTAAAGTTTTGCCCGGAAGGTGTTGAGGAATTAAGAATTTTTATAGCGATTAGGGTTCGGACCTGGCGCGTTCCTGCTCAATCAAGAC
>JAYSYV010000755.1:0-4718 GCA_043727245.1 Chloroflexota bacterium
GGCTTGAGTGGATGGTATGTCCAGGTCGTTAAGTTCTTCGGTGAGGGCAATGCTGCTGGCTACACCGCTGAGTTGAGCAAAAATGGATAAGAGCAAATGATGTTGGCCTGTGAATTTATGGGTGCGGCAGTCCGAATTATGGTTAATAACTGCTTGAGGTAAAAAAGCCAACAGTGGCGCACACAGTAAATGGAACAGACGCTGCGAAGTGTTAAAATGAGACATTGAGAAAGCCTTTCGGTATAGTTTGGTTTTAGCGAACGTAACTTTACCACAAGAAAGCTTTCTCAACCTTCTTTTTTCACTCCTTTCCTTTTCAACCATCTTAATTACTTTTCGATTGTTAAAGTACTTCCAAGTTTACTCATACCCTTAACGCATTACAGCTGATCTCAGGTATTAAAATACCCTTGAGGGAAAGCTCCAATATATAGTAAGGGAAATTAGGGCTATGCCAGAATTTAAACAGCGGCTAATTGAGTTCCAGGCTAAGAATCAATCCGCTTCAGATCAGCAGACAATAAATATGTGTCCGGTAAGTGGCAACCCCGGTAAAGTGGTGCAAATTCAAACTGTAAAAGCTTTACTGAAAGTCAGTTTGCGCTCGGTTCGTGAAACTGAGCATTTTTTTTGCCCGGATGAATATTGTCCAGTAGTTTACTTTACGGCGGACGGAACCCAAACTTTCAAGGTGGATGAGTTACGGGAAAAAGTCTATCAGAAAGAGCCCGATAATCCTGAAATACCGGTGTGCTATTGCTTTCAGCATACTCTTGGAAATATCGGGGCGGCTACTGCTGAACAACGCCAGGCAATTCTGGAAGATATTAAAGCGGGTATTAAGGCCGCGCAGTGTGTCTGTGACTTGCGCAATCCACAGGGCGCATGTTGTTTGGGCAATGTAAGCAAAATTATCAGGCAGCTTGAGAAATCCTGATGGTTTTAAATTTTTTGAACACTATATCAAAAGGCTGTGTAAAGTGAGGATAAATTGAGTTAACCGAAGGATGAGTGCAGGCGGACAGGCCCGGTTTCATACCGCTTTTAGAGGCGAGGAAGTTTAGCGGGACCAAAAATATTCTGGTAAATATTGTTCACCCTACTTTAATTCAAACATTAAATTTCTACCTGTAGCCAAATTTACTCTGGCATAAGCACATCGTGCTGGGAAGCAATCAGATGCGAATAAACGCCATCTTTCGCCACTAATTCTTCGTGCGTACCAATTTCGGCCACCCGCCCATCTTCCAGCACCACAATCCGGTCGGCGGTACGAATGGTCGAAAGCCGGTGAGCGATCAGCAGGGTCGTGCGTCCTTTTAACAATTGGGTCAAGGCCACTTGAAAGGCTCGTTCGCTTTCGGTATCGAGATTGGAGACGGCTTCATCCATCACCAGGATAGGGGCATCTTTCAAAAGGGCGCGAGCGATGGCGATACGCTGGCGCTGTCCGCCGCTCAGTTGGACGGCTCTTTCCCCGGCCATAGTATCGTAGCCTTGAGGCAAAGCCGCAATAAAATCGTGGGCCTGGGCGGTTCGGGTAGCCTTTTCGACTTCCTCATCCGTCGCGTTTGGTCTTCCCAGGCGGATATTCTCACGGATAGAAATGTTGAAAAGATAAATATCCTGGGGCATCAGGGCTATCCGGTCGCGCAAATCGGTCTGTGGGAAGTCGCGCAGATCGTGGCCTCCAAGGCAGATTTTTCCTTCGGTGACATCCCAAAAACGGAACAGCAGATTGGTGCAGGTGGATTTTCCGGCTCCACTATGTCCGACCAGCGCCACTGTTTCATTCTCTTTTAGCGCGAATGAAACGTCGTCCAGGGCTTTAGCCAGACCGGGGCCGTAGCGAAACCCGACTTTATCAAACTGAATGGTCGCGGGAATCGGACCGGTCGGAGCATGAGCAACCAGGTCGCGGATTGGATTTGGCTCGTCCAGGATAGTGAAGACGCGCCGGGCCGCCGCTTTGACCAGGCCAAAGCTGCGAGCCGTATCAGTTAGACCCAGCACCGGCGCAAAGGAAGCCCCCGCAAGTATCACCGCTACCGGAAAAAGTTCGCGGGACAAACTGCCCTGCCCGACCAACCAGGCGGCAGTCGCGACCACGCTGACCGAACCAAGCGCAGTCAGGGCAATCGTGGCAGCGCTTTCCAGGCCCGCCCGCCGTCCATAGGTGAGTTGAGCCTGTTGAAACAGACTGATATGCTGGCCCAATTTCTTGAGTTGGTTTTTTTGCTGCCCGAAAACAACCACTTCTCGCAAACCCTGGATACTATCTACCATTTCGGCGGCCAGTTCGCCCAGTCGACCCCGGACTACCTGGCCCTGTTTCTCGGCTCGTTTGCCCAGCGAAAAAGGCACAAGAGCCACCAGCACCACCCAGGGCAGCAACACCAGCGGTAGCAAAGGATTCACCAGGGCCATCCCGACCAGTGCGCCGAAGGGAACTACCAGGGCTACTACCATCGGGCTGGCTGTATGGGCGAAAAATAGCTCTAAAACATCCACGTCTTCCATGCTTGAGGCCGCCACATCACCCGACCGCCGACCGCCCAGGTAGGCAGGAGCCAGCCTTTCCAGCGCCCAATACATTTTAAGACGCAATTCGCCCAGGATTTTGAAAGCCACGATGTGGGAAAAAAGGTTTTCCAACCAGGCCGCTACTGTCCGTCCGACTACCAGACCAATCAACAGCCAGAAGTAGGGCCATAATTCGTTGGCCGACGTGCCGGTGGCGGCTTTACCGACCATGTAAGCCCCCACTACCGCCGAGCCGATGGACATGGCATGGTTAGCCAGGCCGCAAGCCAGCGTAAATATCAATCCGCCCCAGTGCGACCGCATATCGCCAATCAGCCGCCACATTCCGGCCTTTGAACTCGCCTTGTCGGTATGGGCAAGAGAGTGCGCTTCGGTGTCCTCGGTATGCGCGTGAGGGTGCGCGTGACTATGTTCCATTGTTACACCATCTCCTGTTGCGCCGCTATCAACCGGGCGTAAGCGTTCTGGCGGCCCAGCAAGTCACTGTGGCGGCCCGCTTCTACGGCGGTTCCATTTTCCAGTACCACAATTCGGTCAGCTTTTATTACCGTAGAAAGACGGTGGGCTATCAAGATGGTCGTGCGACCGGCCATAAGCCTTTCGAGAGCCTGTTGAATGGCCGCTTCACTGGCTCCGTCCACGCTGGAAGTCGCTTCATCGAGAATCAGGACCGGGGCATCTTTGAGCAGCGCACGAGCAATCGCCAACCGTTGCCGTTCGCCGCCGGATAGTTTGACCCCGCGTTCGCCGATAATGGTGTCGTAACCCTGCGGCCTGGCGCTAATAAATTCGTGGGCGTTGGCGGCGCGGGCGGCGGCTTCCAGTTCGGTCAGGGTCGCGCTGGGTTTCGCCATACGTAAATTATCAGCGATGGTCCCGTAAAAGAGGTAGGTATCCTGGGCCACTACTGCCAGCATCGAGCGCAAGGTCGCCAGGTCATATTCTTTGAGTTCTTTACCGTCCAGGGTAATTTGGCCGGATTGGGGGTCAAAGAAGCGCAACAGCAGGGAAACTACGGTGGTCTTTCCAGCCCCGCTACGTCCGACCAGGGCCACTGTTTCGCCTGGCCCGACCTCAAACGAAAGATTTTGTAAAGCCGAGCGATTGCCGCCCTTGTAAGCAAAGTTTACCTGTTTAAAGCTAATTTCAGGTTGGGCCGGTAAAGCCAGCGGGACCGCCGGAGCCATACCGGGGTCAACTTCTGGTTTGGTTTCAAGGAAATTGCTAATGCCTTCGTAAGCGGCAGCCGCCGAATAGCTGGCGTGCCAGAAGCGGGCCAGGTCGGAAACAGGCCGGAAGGCTTCGCCACTCAGAAACAAAATTATCATAAGTTGGGCAACCGTTAGCTGACCTGCCGCCAGGTGAAAGGCCCCTATACTGACCACCAGGGTTGTACCGCCGCTGGTCGCCAGGCCCATAATGCTGGAACCCCAGGTTGAAACAGCCAGCAATCCGATGGTTGCCTGGTACAACCGGGTAGACTTCTTTTCCAGGTATTGGCCTTGCTGGGCGCTGGCTCCAAAAGCTTTCAGCGTTGGCATGCCCTGGATATTATCAATAAAGTCGCTTTTGACATCGGCAAATGCCCGGAAGACGGCCCGCCCTTTCTCGCCCATGCTGATTTTCGACCAATTCTGAGCCAGAAGTACCACCGGCATAAAGGCAAACACGACCAGCCCGACCAGCCAGTCAATCGTCAGCAGGTAGCCGCCGATTGCCAGCGAACCGATAAGGGTAATAAAAATCTGGGGGAAATAATTCGCCAGGTAGCCTTCCAGGGCTTCGACTTTATCCACCAGAATTGGCTGCACATCGCCGGTACGGTTGCCCTGCATATATCCCGGCCCCAGGTCCAGCAGATGCGCGAAAATTTGCTGGCGCAATTCACTTTTGATAACTTCGACCATGGCGCGGGAAGCCAACTCTCGGAACCAGGACAGCCCGGCCCGGCCCGCAATAAGCACCAGAATCCACAGCAAAGGCATTACAACTTCCGACCAATCTTTGCCGCTAAAGATAGTGGTTAGCACCTGGGCTGTCAGGAGAGCCTGGGCTACGAAAGTAGCCGTAACAGCCAGTCCCAACGCTATTAAGCCTATTATTTGCAGTTGATGGCCTTTGGTCAGGGTCAGCAAGGGGCTTTTAAACATTTTAAGATCTCCTTCGGGTCAACA
>JAYSYV010000756.1:0-1449 GCA_043727245.1 Chloroflexota bacterium
GGCCTGGCAATGGCGACAATGGATACGCTGTTGCTGTATGGCGGCGAACCGGCCAACTTCCTGGACATCGGTGGCGGGGCGAAAGCCGAGAAAGTAGCTGCCGCTATCCGCATTATCCTGAGCGAGTCAAACGTTAAAGCGATACTTTTCAATATCTTTGGCGGTATCACCCGTGGTGATGACGTGGCTAAGGGCATTATCGCCGGGCTGGAACAGGTCAAGACGGATGTACCGATTGTCATCCGGTTGGTCGGGACCAACAGCGAAGAAGGCCGTAAAATATTAGAAGAAGCTAACTTGAAGTCAGCCGAAACGCTGGCCGAAGCAGCCGAGAAGGTCGTTAAAGTGGCGAAGGAGCGGAATTAATGAGTATCCTGGTTGATAAGAACACCCGCCTTCTGGTCCAGGGCATCACGGGCCGAGAAGGCGCTTACCATACCCGGCAGATGCTGGAATACGGCACGAATGTGGTTGCCGGAGTCACTCCCGGTCGCGGCGGTGAGAAAGCCGAAGGCGTGCCGGTATTTGATACAGTTAAAGAAGCGGTCGCCGCTACCAGGGCCAATGTTTCGGTGATTTACGTCCCGGCCCGGTTTGCGCCCGACTCGATTATAGAGGCGGTTGACGCTGGTATTCCGCTGGTGGTCTGCATTACCGAAGGTATTCCGGTCAGGGATATGATTCCGGTCTATCACTATGTCAAGATGAAAGGGGCCAGGTTAATCGGCCCGAACTGCCCCGGCCTGATTACTCCGGGCGAGGCGAAGGTCGGCATCATCCCCGGCTATATCCTGACACCGGGCAACATCGGTGTGGTGTCCAAGAGCGGCACTTTGACTTACGAAGTGGTCAACGCTTTGACCTTAAAAGGCATGGGCCAGAGTACGGCTGTCGGTATCGGCGGCGACCCGATTATCGGTACAAGCTTCATTGATATTCTGGAGCTTTTCCAGAACGACCCCAAGACCGAAAAAATCGTGATGCTGGGTGAAATCGGTGGCAACGCTGAAATCCTGGCGGCCCAGTATGTCAAAGAATTTGTGACCAAACCGGTTTACGGCTTTATCGCCGGGGTGACAGCTCCGCCAGGCAAACGGATGGGCCACGCGGGCGCGATTATCACCGGGGGCGAAGGCACAGCCGCCGAGAAAATCAAAGCCTTCCTGGACAACGGCATTAAAGTCGGGGAAAGCCCGGCCCAGATCGCCGACATCATCTAAAGAATTTAGTTCTAAACGAAAAGGATTGAGCAAAAGCCGTGTCAGTGCTTTTGCTCAATCCTTTTCGTCTGAAAGTAGAATAATAAATATTCTGGAAGCCAATAAATAATAATTACTCAAGAGATGTTTATAGATGCTCAAACGCGAAGTTAGCGAACAAGCTCCAACAAAATTTAAAAGCGGCAAACTTGGTCTGGTCGTAATCATCGGCGCTTTATCGGCTTTTGGC
>JAYSYV010000757.1:0-1449 GCA_043727245.1 Chloroflexota bacterium
TTTATCCTGGAGGGTCACGAGATTTTTGTCACCGGTTCGATAGGGGTAGCTTTCAGTCCTAAAGATGGCATAGACCTGGATACCTTGCTTAAAAATGCCGATGTGGCCCTGAATTATGTCCAGGAACGGGGCGGAAACTTTTCCCACTTCTATTCGGCTGAAATGAGTAATAAGTTCATCGAACAAGTCACCCTCCAAGCCAATCTGCGCCAGGCTCTGCAACGTGATGAGTTTAGAGTCTATTATCAGCCCCAGGTTAACCTTTCAAACGGTCAGATAGTCGGCGTAGAAGCACTCATTCGCTGGGAACATCCCGAACGCGGCTTGATTTTACCCGGCGAATTTATTCCTGTGGCCGAAGAAACTAACTTGATTGGCCCAATGGGCGAGTGGGTTCTGGCAACGGCCTGCGCCCACGCCAAATCCTGGCAGGATAAAGGGTTGGCTAATTTAAGAGTGGCTGTAAATCTTTCAGGCCGCCAGTTTACCGAACAAACTTTAAAAGAGCGAGTTATTCAAATCCTCCAGACTACCGGCCTTTCCCCGGCTAACCTTGAACTCGAACTCACCGAGAGTATTTTGTTGCGCGATATGGAGGCGGCTATTTCTACCCTGAGCGAGTTAAAAGCCCTGGGTATTCATATTGCCATTGATGATTTCGGGACCGGCTATTCCTCTTTGAGCCAGTTGCGGCATTTGCCGTTCGATACCCTTAAAGTTGACCGCACCTTCGTTAAGAATGTCACCGAAAAATCTGAAACGGCGGCTATCACAACGGCCATAATCCAGATGGCCCATAGCCTGAATCTGGCCGTAATCGCGGAAGGCGTGGAAACCATTGAGGAGCTAAACTTCCTCCGCCGGAACAACTGTGATGAAATCCAGGGTTATATCGTCAGCCGACCTCTGCCCGCTCATGAATTCCTTGAGTTCCTGGCTAACTATAAGACAGAATCTTTTCTCCAAAATAACCATAATACCGTAAAATGATTCCGGCTGGCCCTCGTCGGGTAAGCTCTACCCTGCCAACTTCGTCTAACCGGGCCATTGGCGAACTATCCATGGGCGCACACGGAGCTTTGCAAATCGGCTTTAACTTTCCCGGCGTATTTAGCATCATCGGCGCACACAGCCCGACTATTCTCACCAGGGACCGGTCGCCCGATTATTTTGGCGATGCGGCCTACTTCGCCACAGTTGATCCTTTCTCGCTGGCCCGGACCAAAGACCTGTCCGGTTACAAAATCTGGATTGACATCGGCCAACAAGATACGCTTTGCCAAGAGCCGAAGAACTGCATCAAGTTCTGCTGGGCCGGAATATGCCCCATACCTGGAATGTTTCTCCCGGCGACCATAGCGGAGATTTCTGGGTCTTGCATCTTATAGATTATTTGCAATTCTACACCGGAGCCTTTTAATACTAATAGCTCCCAAAATTTGCTATAAT
>JAYSYV010000758.1:0-14181 GCA_043727245.1 Chloroflexota bacterium
TAAGTCTGCGGGAACATATCAACCGCCCGGCAGCGCACCAGTTCGTAACCTTCCGAGAGGATTTTCAGGTCACGGGCCAGGGTGCTGGGGTCGCAGGAAACATAGACTAGAACAGGCGGGCGCGTCTTTAACAGGCTTTGCAACAGGGCCGGGTCGCAACCGCGCCGGGGCGGGTCCACCAGAGCGCCATCGTAGCGTTCCCCGGAGGCTTCCAAGTCCAGGATATATTCTTCGGCTTTAGCTGCCACGAACCGACATTGGTCTTCCAGGTTGTTAAGGCGGGCGTTTTCAGCGGCTCCCTCAGCCGCCCCGGCGTATTCCTCGATACCCACAACTTTCGCGCCGCGCCGGGCCATTTGCAAAGCAAAAGTTCCCACACCGCAGTAAATATCCAGCAGTTTCTTGCCGCGTAAATTCAGTCCAGCCTCATCGAAAGCGTCCATCGCTTCCCGGACCAGTTCAACCGCCATAGGTGAGTTAGATTGAAAGAAAGCCAGCGGCGGAATACGGTAAGTCACTCCATCCAACACTTCAGTCAGGAAAGGGGAGCCGCCCACGTCTTCCAAACGCCGTTTGCGACCCTCCCCGATAACCGTAAGTTCGACATAGCGGTCCAGCGAACCCTGTAATTCCTCCAGGAACGGCTCTAAATCGGTCTTTTGCCATTCCTTTAACATCCGCAAAATCAATAGCATAGCCGGACGAGGCTTTTGCAGGGCCATTTCCAGGGGAGCCACCGCCAGAAAACGTTCCAGGGCGACCAGTTTCGCGACCGGGTTATCGGAATAGCTCGCCAGGGCAGTTATTTCCTCGGCTGAAATAGGCGTATCACCCGAAACCGCGCCGACCCGGATTGTCACCTGGTGGACGCGCTTCGGCAAATGCCTTTGCAGGGCCGCCGTTAAAGGGTCTATCGTCAGGGTAATCAGAGGATGAGCGATGTGGCAGGATTGAACCGGAACCAGCCGGATACTGTTCTGGCGGTGAAAGCAGGGCCGCCCATCGTGTTCGTCCACCTGAAATTCGATATTGTTGCGGTATCCCCACGGACTAACCGCCGCTAAAGGCGGCAACAAAGGCGGTTCCCGGTCCACAAAGCCGCCCAACCGGATAAGCTGGTCGCGCAGGATATTGTGTTTATAGTTTAGCTGGGCGGTATAATTGGCGTGCTGCCACTGGCAACCGCCGCAGTTGGGCCATTTATCTACCCCAAAATGAGGACAGGGAGCTTCGCGCCGGTCGGGGGAAGCCTGCTCCACTTTTCGCACATTAGCTTTGATGAAGCTCTTTTTGCGCCGGTAAAGCTGGACCTCCACAAGCTCGCCCGGCAACCCGCCTGTTACAAAAACTACCTGGGAACCGCCCACTGTCGGCGGTGGAACTAGCTCGGTTTCGACCGGCTCGTGGACCGGCTGAAAATCGCCTTCTTCCGGTGGGTCTTGAAGGTCAGCAGGTGTTTCCTCCGTTACGTCCGCTGTTTTCTCCGGTAAACGGGCCACTACCTCACCGCCATAGGCCATTTCCTGTAAGCGCAAGCTGCTAACAATTTCCGGGGCTAGTTTTTCCCTTAGTTTCTTCGCCATTTAATGTTTTATCCTGGTTCACGATTGACAAACCTGTTACTTTAACTTATAGATGTATCTGTGATTTTAACACATTAATCCGGTATAGCTGCTTTGTAATTATGTGGTATCGAAACCGCTATCTTTTCATACTTGATACAGCCATCTGCCTGCTGATTTTCCCGCTGGTCCTATTTCTACGGCTCGACCGGCCCGATACTCTGCCGCACGCCTGGAACGACTTTCTGCCCCTGATTATCCCGATTGTCTTTATCAAACTGCTGATTTTTACCCTGTTCGGCTTTTACCGCCGGGCCTGGTACTACCTGAGTCTGTCGGACCTCTTTCCGCTCTTTTACGCGGTAATTGTGGCCTCGTTTGCGGTGGCCCTGTTTACCTTGCTGGTGAATAACACCGTCCCGGCTTACGCTTCTAACTGGTTTCCCCGCAGTTACTTTATCCTGGACGGCCTTCTCAGCCTGATTTTTATCGGCGGGTCGCGGGTCATGGTGCGGGTGGTTTTCGAGCGGACCGAAATAGAGCGCCACGCCAGCAGCCAGCTAACCGGGGGCCGCAAACGAGTGATAATTGTCGGAGCCGGGGATGCCGGGGCGATTGTCGCCAGGGAAATTCTACGCAAACGCCGCAACTATGAGCTGATCGGGTTTGTGGATTATGACGAGCGCAAGAAAGGCCAGCGCATCCAGGGCCATCCAGTGCTGGGAGTGCATAACGATTTACAGGAAGCTATCCGGCGCTATCGGGTGGACGAAGTTATTATTGCCATTCCCAACGCCCCTGGTACGGTCGTCCGGCGCGTGTTGGAGATGTGCAAAGCCGAGGGTATTCCTACTAAAACAGTACCGGGGGTCAACGAGCTAATCGAAGGACGCGTTTCGCTTAAAGAAGTGCGCGATGTCGAAATTACCGATCTGTTGCGGCGCTTACCTGTAACCCAGGATACGGCGGCAATTGCCAGCTTTTTGAGCCAGGCAACCGTTATGGTTACGGGGGCGGGCGGGTCTATCGGGAGCGAACTTTGCCGCAAAATCGCCGCCTTTGGTCCGGCCCGGCTGATTTTATTCGGGCGTGGTGAGAATAGCATCTTTCACATCGAACACGAACTAAACCGGCTGTTCCCGCATATCCCGCTGGTTCCAGTGATTGGTGACATCCGAGATGCCCTCAAAGTAGACTGGGTTATCGGGCAGTACCGGCCAGAAGTCATCTTTCACGCCGCTGCCCACAAGCATGTTCCGTTAATGGAGCAAAACGCCGAAGAAGTAGTAAATGTCAACATTCTGGGGACCAAAAACCTGGCCGAAGCCGCCATCCGGCACGGCGTAAAGCGGTTCGTTTCGATTTCGACCGACAAAGCGGTCAACCCGGTCAGCGTTATGGGAGCCTCTAAACGCCTGGCCGAACTAATTATCCAAGATTTAGCCCGTTCTAGTAAAACAACTTCTTTTGTAGCAGTGCGGTTTGGCAATGTCCTGGGCAGCCGGGGCAGCGTGGTTCCGCTCCTAAAAGAACAGATTGCCCAGGGCGGCCCGGTGACGATTACCCATCCCGATATTACCCGCTATTTTATGACCATCCCCGAAGCAGCCTCGCTGGTAATCCAGGCCGGGGCTATGGGCGAAGGCGGCGAAATTTTTGTGCTGGATATGGGGGAGCAGGTGAAAATTGTAGACCTGGCAAGAGATTTAATCCGGTTGAGCGGCTTTGAAGTGGGCGAAGATATTGCGATTGAATTTACCGGGTTGCGGCCTGGCGAGAAAATGTTTGAAGAATTGTTGACCCAGAAGGAGTCTCTGGGCCACACCCGCCATCAAAAGATTTTTGTCGCGCCGCCGTCTGAACCAATCGCCCACGCCAGGTTGGAAAGTTATTTGCAAGAACTGGAAGAATTAGCCCGGAGTTTCGACCGGGTAGCTCTCCGAAAAAGACTGTTGGAGATTGTCAATCCGGTGGAAGGGCCGGTCAAACCAGCCCCCCTGCGACAACTGGAACGAGAATTGGAGAATTAGCTAACCGCCGTTAGAAATGTAAGAGTGGCTGGCAAGCTCGCGCAGTTCCGAATTGACATTTATACTCTCAACTATTTCAAAATAGGCCGGTTGTCCGGCCTGGGCTGGAATATAGCGCATATCGGCTACCTTGCTGAAACCGGCCCGGCTAATACTCCGCACCGATACAGCATTGCCGGGGGCCGTACCAATCCAGGCCCGCCGGATACTCTGTTTAGCCAGTTCACCAAGAATATACCGCAAAAGAGCCGGGTAGAAACCCTGGCCCCGGTACTCCGGCACTGTCGCGAAGTCATACAGGTATGCGTCACCGGGTGGCGGGTCGAATGAGCAACCGGTATTATCCAGCGGTTCGGCGGTAAGCGCAATCCAGCCATAAGTTACCACAACGCTTCCCAGGGGGCCATCCACTTCCCCTACGTAGGCATCTCGAATGGTTGTCTGGCGGCGAATCGCGTCACCAGGCGGATAAACGCCTGATTTTTCCATGGCCTCCTGGAGCCGGTGAGTTTCTTCCGGGGTTACTCGATGAAAATGGGCCGGGATTTTGCTTAAGTTTTCCGGCCAACTTTCCGGCAAATTCAATATTTCAAATACCGATAAAGTGCCATATTCAGCTTCATCATTGGCGGGCAATGCCTCCATCTCCGCAGGTGAAGATATACTCCTTTTTTCCAATGTCATCTAAATGCAACCTCATAAATTAAATTGGTAATTTTATATTAATAAACCTTATAATTTGAACTCGATACCCGGCTATAAAGACCATAGCCGCCTTTATACTTATATCCAAACCAATCTGGTTTAGCGCTCTACTTTGACCTCGAATATTTCGAGAGAAGCCCGCATTGGCCCCCCTTGCCCGCCGCCGTGAGCCTTGCCAAAAGCATCGCTGTTGCGCCAGGCTTCAAAAGCTTCCATACTTTCCCACGCGGTGCTGGCGACATACAATACCTCATCCTGGCCTAACTCAGAAACCTGAGTGGCCTTGAGTAACTTAAAACTCACAAAGCCGGGCTGCTCGTTCAAGTTACCGGGCTGGCTAAAGCCGTGTTCGATACGTTCCGCCAGAGTCGCTGGAGCCGTGATGCGGTTTTGGACTACAATCATTTTTGTGATTTCTCCTGTTAATAATTTCTAAATAACTCGATTTTAACTTCTCTCCAAGTGTAGCCTGACCGAACCCTGACCGAACTGCGTTTTTAATTCTTCGCCAAGCTTATCGGCTCTTTCATCACCTTGCCTGATATATTCACCGATCTCAGCTTTATGCTGCAGATAATTACCTATCGCAAAATAGGTATCTGCTAAACCCAAAGCACTATACATTTCGACTATTTTTGGCGGGGATGCGCCATTATTGAAAGCCTCAATCACAAGATCGAGTACGACAGGTGTTTTCCCCACCTGGATAGTTCCGTGTTTGACTAACCGCAAGGGGGTAATTTCAGCCCCTATTGTTACAGTCATTCGTGATACCTTCTTAGAGCATAACTTAGATTAAATCACTATTTGTAATTATTTTAACATAGAAGGACAATTGAAGATATTTTCTGCTCTTTTAATTTCTGGTTGCTGGCTACTTTGAGTGTCTTTAATAATCGTGATGGCTGACCAACCAGAGCAAGCGACTTTCGCCCGTTTCGAGGTTTTTATCGACTCCCATCGAGTGGGCCTTTTTCAACTCGATACCCTGACCGCATAATTGCTGGGCCATTGCCGCCAGGTCCGGGCCGTGACCTACCACAATGACGCCGGCCGGGTCCAGACCCGTCACGACTTGCATGGCAACCTCGACCGAGCCTTCCATATCCGGGGCCAGGGCATCCAGGATTTGCACGCTCTCCGGGGGTAAGCCTAACTCCTGGGCCAGCAATTGGGCCGTTTGAATGGTCCGCTGGTACGGACTGGTCAGCACCAGCGAAACCGCCCGTCCCTGCATATGCAATTTCCGAGATAAGGCTTGCCCCAGGTGGACGGCCTGATCCAGACCTTTAGCCGTTAATACCTGGACCGCATCTGTCTGCTCGTGCCGGGTTTCCCGGTCGGCATGGCGGGCTAGAATTATTAGCATAAGATTAACCTCATTTCTTTAAAGCTCTAAATTAAATTTGCCGCGATAGACAAATAAAATTAGCTGTGATAGATTTATCCAGAGATGCCCCTTACTTTTACGTCACAAGTAGTTCTAAAGGCGTTCTATAACTGTGATTTCTCGTACTAAATTTTTTCATTTACTGGCAACCTTTACCGGGCTGGCTGTAGTTTTAACTCTGAGCCTATCGCTGGTAGTATTGCCCGGTTCGGCGGCGGCCCTACTCGCTCCCGTACCCACCGACACACCCGGCCACTTTACTCGTGCAACCGGGACAACCCAGATACCATCCTCTGCCGAGGCGATCAGTTCTACGCCCACGCCTATCAAAATTAATCCGTCACCGGGGCCAACCGCTACAAGTACGGCAGCAATTCCTTCGCCCAAACCTAGCCCTACGATTACACCGACACCTGGGCCTAAAATAGTTATTACACCACCGGTTATTCGAGGCACTACCGGGATTGTAGTTGATGCCGATACGGGCCGCATTCTTTATGCCAAAGAACCGCACTTATCCCGAGCCCAGGCCAGCACGACCAAACTTGTGACAGCCCTGACTATTCTCAAGCTCTATCCCACCCAGCAAGCTTTACAGGCGACCACTACGGTTATCCAGGATGATCTGGTAGGCGAAGCCAATATGAGCTTGCGCGTGGGAGAGCAAGTCAGACTTTCCACCCTGTTGTTGGGGCTGCTGACCAATAGCGCCAACGAAGCGGGCATGGCCCTGGCCCGCTATGCCGGACAACGCCTGCCTGGAACAGGCAACCCGGTTGATAAATTCGTGGCGGCCATGAATGCTTATGCGGCCTCAATCGGTATGTACGAAAGCCATTTTATGAATCCACATGGCCTGGACCAACCCGGCCATTATAGCAGCGCTTACGACCTGGCGCTTAGTGGCTGGTACGCCCTTCGCAATCCGATTTTAATGCAATTCGCCCAGGTGAAAGTTACCAGTGTGGAGGGTCACGACTTTTACAACGTAAATAGTTTCCTTTTCCGCTATCCGGGGGCCACCGGCCTGAAACCCGGCTGGACCGATGATGCCGGGCGTGTCCTGGTAGTTTCAGCCCGTAACAACGGCCATAACGTGCTGGTAGTTGTTATGAACAGCACGATTGAAATTGCCAAAGATGTTGACCCGCTGATGGATTACGGCTTTACGGTCCTGAGCGGGCGGGCAAGTACGCCCCTGCAATCCATCAACCTGGGGTCTTTAGCTATACCGGGGGTAGTGCCGGTGGCAGTGGCGACCGCTACAACGCGGCCAACGCCCACCCAGGTAGTTGCCCCAACTCCGAAAATAACCCAGGAACCGCTGGCGACTTCTACTCCGGCGGCAACTACCCCTTTGCCAACACCCCAAAGAATTGCCAACGTGGAATCCCTGGCCGCCGAAATGCAGACGCAACTGCGTTACACCCTGCAATTAGCGGCTACCTTGACCGTACATTAATATTTCCCTTTACCACTTGCGTAATAATCCGGGCCGATTATAATTAGACTCAATTTATTTTCCAGTTCCTCTAGCTTGCTAGCCCACTTCTGGTAAAAGATACTAACTGCCAAATACCGCAAAGGTTAGCAGGTTTCAGCCCGGCAAAATAATAAAAAAACTTTGCTACCACCGAAATGGGTTAAGTTGGGTTTAACTTTATCTAGCAGGCATTGAGCTACACCGGATGCCTGTCCGCAGAAAGGGAGCCGAGTTATGAGTACTATATTCTTTTACTGGGATATTAAACCCGAAAAAGATAAAGAGTACATGGACTTTATCTTTAATGATTATCTTCCCTCAATGGCGCGGGTTGGCATCAGTGTTACCGACGGCTGGTTGAAAGTGGCCGGGGAAGGTTCCCAGATTATCGCTCTTGGGGAGAGCGATGATTACGCCACGGCCCAGACTGCCATGCAATCCCGCGAGTTCCAGGCCGCCGAGGCTCGCTTGCTTCAATTCGTGGAAAATTATTCCAAACACCTGGCCCGGCGAAATATTAAAAGCGAAGAACACTGACAAAGCTTTAACGGGCTTCGCGTCAAATACAGGGCTTGTTGCATCCAACCGAAGCAACGAGCCTTTTTATTATGCTTGAAATATTGACTGAGTTGGCCCGAAAGGAAAAATAAGGCAATATCAGTTATTTCTTCTTACTGAAAATATAGAGAATTGCCCCGAAAAGAATGATGCTCCAATAGCTGATTACCCGGTCCAGGATTGCCACGGAACCGGCCAGGTTCTTCTCAACGGCAAAGGTAGTCAGCACAAAGACCATAACCCCTTCCACCGCGCCCAGACCAGCCGGAGTGAATGGAATAGTCGTCAGGAGCGAGCTTGCCAGGGCGATAAAGACAATCACCGAAAGACCCAGGTGAATGTTTAATCCCTGCAACACGCAATAGAGCCTGGCTCCTTCACACATCCAGATAACCAGGGTAAAACCGTAAAGTTTTAGCTGGGTGTTGCGGTGGAAAGAACTGACTGTACCCTGCTGGAAGTGGTGAAACATAGTGTGGAAACGGACCGGGATGAACCGTTCGATATAGTGGCTGCCAAAGCGTAATATCACCAGCCCTAAAATTATAAGGGCTACCAGGACCAGGCCAAAGATAAACACCAGCGAAATGTCGTTCAGCTTGCTCTCAACGCTGGAAAAGGCCACCAGACCGCCCAGGCAGAGCAAACCAAACAGAACCAGGACATCGGCAATGCGCTCGGCAAAGATAGTGCCAAGGGTCCGGCTAAAGCTGGCGTTGGCATTTTTCTTTAAAAGATAGCCCCGGTAGGCATCGCCCAGTTTGGCCGGAACCAGGCAGTTGACAAACCAGGACAGGAAAATAATTTCGATGAGGGCCGGAATGGCTGGTATACGCACATTGTGTTCTTTTTGAAACCCGGCATTGTTCAGGAGCAGCCGCCAGCGATAGCCGCGCACCACAAAACCTGCGTAATAAATAGCAAAAGCCCCTATCAACCACAACGGCTGAACTCGGCTGATATTGCTCCAGATAACCCCAAAATCTACTTTTACGGTCAGGACAAAAAAGAGAATGATAGCAAAACTTACTGCGAACCCGGCCAGGGTTTTGATGTCAAAAAGGCGGTCCTTGAGCGAAATACGTGGGATATAACTTTCGGCCTCGGACTCCTGTTCTTCCAGCGCCTCTAGTTCGGCTTCGTTCAGGCTATTTACAGGTGTCGCCGGTCGAATAATTAGCGGCTTTTGTTCGTTTAATAAGTCACTTTCGGTAATTGTCACTTCTTGTTCGTCGCTCCTGTTGCGTTTTAAGACCATTACTCTCGCCCCTCGCGAGTGTACCATTCAAAGAAATGCTGATAGCCCTGGTTGAAAGAAATTTGCGGCTCAAAGTTGAGCAAGCGGCGGGCCTTAGAGGTATCGGCAAAAGTAACCGCCGGTTCGGTGACCGGTCTTTCCAGGTAGTGAATATTGGCCTTTTTATCTAGAGCCGTTTCGGCAGACCGAATCAAGTCCATTTCAGTCTGAGGGTGTCCATTACCCAGGTTGATGATTTCAAAGTCTAATGGATGGTCCAGGGCCGCCATAATCCCGCGCACAGTATCCCCGACAAAGGTCCAGTCGCGCCGGGCCGAGCCATCACCAAAGAGTTTAAGCGGCTCGCCCCGGTCAATGGCCCTTGTAAAGAGGTATACAGCCATGTCGGGCCGGTTGCGGGGGCCGTAGACAGTAAAAAAGCGCAAAGCCGAAACTTTCAAACCGTGCAGGTGATGGTAAGTGTGGGCCAGTAACTCAGCCGAACGTTTGGTCGCGCCATAAGTTGAAATCGGGGCATCTACCCGGTCGTCCTCATTAAAGGGTACACCGTTATCGAGCCGCCCACCGTAGACCGAAGAAGAACTGGCAAAAACAAAATGTTCGGTCTGGTACTGCCGGGCCAGTTCCAGCAGGTTCAAAGTTCCCCTGATATTTACTTCCTCGAACAACAAAGGGTGTTTGAGCGAATAGCGCACATTTGCCATACCCGCCAGGTGGCAAATTTTGTCAGGTCGTTCTTTTTCAAAGATAGCTTTCAGACCATCAAAGTCGCGAATATCGGTCCGGTAAAGAGTATAGTTGGGCTGGCTGGCAGCCTCCTGGATATTTCGTTCCTTGCGAAGGGGATTATAATAATCGTTGAAAATATCAACGGCACAAACTTCATCGCCACGGGCAAGCAGTGACTCGGCCAGGTTGCTGCCAATAAAACCGGCCGCGCCAGTCAGCAAAATCTTCAAATCGGTTCAAACTCCGTTCTTACTCCCCGGACCGGGCCGTAAAAGGGCGGGCAGGGATTTTAGCCTCACCAGGGAAGGGCTTATCCAGCCTGTTAATCAGGTAAAACAAAGCCAGCAGGCAACTCCACTGAATGCCCATATTTAAAACGTGCAAATCCTCGAAAATGTTGTGGACAGCTACAGCCACAATTATGCCAAAAGCGCCCCATGCCACATAGCGCAAACCTGTATCTCTGGTCCGAATAGTCGAACGCAAGCCCTGGGCCAGGCCGCAACCCAGCAGCAACAAGTAAACCGCCAGGCCAAGTGTACCCGTTTCAGCGGCGGCATGGATGTAGTAATTATGAGCATGGCCCCGCGATACCGACCAGAAGGGAGCGTTAAAGTCGGTATAGCGAGCGTTATAGTTGCCAATGCCGACCCCCAGCAAAGGGTCCGAGAGAAACATGTTGCCCCCGGCCTGCCACATTGCCATGCGCTCGACTTCCGCGAAATTAACCGGGGTAACTGTCACCTCACGCACGTCAAAAGGGGTTAGCGACTCAATCTGGGCCAGGCGACCAAAGGTGCTAACCGGAATTACCCCGGTTTGCAACCCGGCTACTACCAGCAGCAGCAAGAAGCCGCCCAGGAAAATAACCGGCAAAGCTTTTTTACCCCGCACGAATACCATTACTACCAGGGCGAAAGCGAGACCGAGTTGCGCTCCTCTGGAACCGGCTGCCTGAAGCCCTAACAGGCAAAAGCCGAGGCCGAGGGCCACTATCCCAAGTAAGATAAAATATTTAAACAAAGCCTGGCCTGGCATCGTGCCGAACCGATTGGCCCAGAGTTTTGCCGCCTCGTTTCGCCGGAGGAAGGCCAGCAATAACAGAGTTCCAAGTAAAGGCAGCCCCATTTCAAGATAGCCACCGTAGGAATTAGGCATTTCAAAAGTACCGCAAGCCCGCATGTAATCGGCGCAATTAATGAACTTTTCCTGAATGATGCTCGGATATTTGACCTGCGCCCAACCCAGCAGCCCTTCCGCCACCGGCCCGATACAGAGGCAAAAAATCAGTATCCACAATTGTTTGCGGGTCCGAATTACCGAAACGGTCAGCAGATAGGCAAAGGTGGCAATCAGCCAACGCGAAATCTCGTTGAGGCCATCACCGGTGCTTTTTGCCACGGTCAGCGAGACGAGCATTACCAGCAAATACAGACCGTAAAAAGGTACTAGAAGCGGTATAGGGCGAGGTATAAACGGTTGGTGTTTAATAGCGCGGTTGCCCAACCAACCGGCCAGGGCCAGCAGTACGGCTAATTGGGTCAGGGTAACTTTGGAGCCGCCCAGGCTAAGACTGGTATAGACCTGGCCTGGCACTGAAAGCACCAGCAGGTAAAGGCCATATTCGGGGTAGCGAGAAACCAGCAGGAAAGCCGCCAGACCGGCCATCAGGCCGATTACCACGAAAGGGGATTGGGTTAGCAATAGGCAACCCAACACCAGCACTCCCACAACTCCCAGGAGGCTTTTCCAGACTAAAGAATTTACAACTGCGTTTGCTACTCTAACCGTCAATTCAAAATCTCAAACATTCGTAGAAGGTTAAACCTAGAAAGAAACTACTCAAAAACCACCCGACCCGGTTAATTCTATCGCTTAAATTATGCTCCTGAACCGGAATTAACCCGATTTTCGTTCCACATTTAACGTTCCAGGATGTATTTAAACCGTTTTTTCGTTGAGCTGACGTTGACCGGCCTGGCTCCGGAAATATTCAAGCGTCTTTAGAAGACCTTCTTCCAGGGAAATGATCGGCTCCCAGCCCAATCTCAGGCGGGCTTTAGTTATGTCCGGGCAACGCTGGTTGGGGTCATCTACTCGGCCCGGCTCAAACACCAGTGGCACATCCGGGTTGCAAATCCGGCGCACCGTCTGGGCAAAATCCATAATGGTCCGTTCGTCTGGGTTGCCCAGGTTAAAGACCTCGCCCTTAGTGCCGTCGGTAAACATGGCCGCTTGCAGCCCGCGTATCAGGTCGGAGACATAGCAGAAAGAACGGGTCTGCTTGCCGTTACCGTAGATTGTAATCGGGCGGCCTTCGAGAGCCTGATTTAGAAAGTTAGGCACTACCCGGCCATCCTGGGGGTCGTTACGCGGCCCATAAGTATTGAACAGGCGGACTATCCGGGCATCCAGGCTAAACTGCCGGACGTATTCCATAGTCAGGCTTTCCGCGAAACGCTTGCTTTCATCGTAGCAACTGCGCGGGCCAATCGGGTTGACGTTACCCCAATAATCCTCACGCTGGGGATGCTGGAGGGGGTCGCCGTAAGTCTCCGAAGTCGAAGTCACCAGGAACTTTGCCCCGAACTCCAGGGCCAGTTTCAGCATATTATGTGTGCCGACCGAGTTGACCAGGTGGGTTTCAATCGGGTGGCGGCTGTAACCGATCGGGCTGGCCGGGCTAGCCAGGTGAAAAATAACCTCTACCGGCGCAGTCAGGCCGCTAAAGGGTTGGATAATATCATGTTCGTGGAACTCGAACTCAGGATGGTGGGCAAAATCTTCCATATTGCCGGGCCGCCCCGTGATAAAGTTATCCAGCACAATCACATGATGGCCCCCGGCCAATAGCGCCTCGGTCAGGTGGGAGCCAACAAATCCGGCCCCTCCGCTTATAAGGATTCTCACGCAGCGTTCTCCTTGGAGTGGTCTTCGGCTGTACTCAGGAGCCTGTGGGCCTCGCGTCTGAGTATTTCCAGCATAGCGCAACTTAGACAGAAAATAATTGCCAGATCAATTACAAAGAAAGAGTTATCTACCATCCCGTGTACCAGAAAATCCAAGATACTTCCAATGAGGCCCAACACCAACGCCCGCCGCAGAGTAAAAGGGCCGTCCGGTTTTCCGGTGATTACTTGCCTGTGCAAAGGCCGTTGGAACGCTGTCTTTAAAAAGTTAAAGAGCAACCAGCCAATCAGTAACGGCCCTAGTATACCTAATCTCAGCCAGAAATCCAACACGAGGTTATGCGGGTGGGAAGTGAAGCGTTCGGTCCAGGCCAGCGGATTGACGTATTGAGGATTATAGACGTACAAGAACTGGTCCAGGCCGATGCCGGTCAGAGGATGGTCTTTGATTATGTCAAGTGAAGACTGCCAGAGATATAGCCGGGTACTGCTGCTGCCGCCGCCGGTAAATAGATTGGCAATGCGTTCGATTTTGATAAAAGGCAGGGCTGCTAATCCCAGTAAGAACAGGCCGCCGGAAGCCAGGAGCCAGCGTTTAGCCCCTGCCACTACGAACATTCCCAGGAAAGCCACCGCAACGCCCAACCAGGCTCCCCTGGAATAGGAAAGAAACAGGGTAGCCAGCAAAGGCAGCAAGGCCAGGGTATATAGTTTCACCCGCCATGAGGGATTCTTCCAGATACGCCAGCCGCTTTGAGTATAGAACAGCGGCAAACAGGCCGCCACCGGAATGACTCGCCCCAGGAACAGCCCCAGGTTATCGGGGTGGCTGTAGACCGAGCAAATTCGCACGACTCCCTCGGTCGCAATCGCGCAGCCGGTCTGGCTGGCCGTTATTAATTCCGAAGTGCTGGCCGCCCGCGCCGGGAAAAGTAGCTGGAACAGCCCGACCAGGGCCACCATAACTCCACCCACCACCAGAAAATCGAACAGCTTGACGACTGCGGGGGAGCCTTTTTTGCCGAGAATTGCCAGGGCCAGCAAGAAAAGAGCTGGCGGCTCGACTATAACCAGGCGGTACTCGCGCAGGGCTTCTTTGAGATGCGCTGGGAACGGGGCCAGCAGAGAAATGGTCGCCAGGATGAACAAGACAGCCAGTGGCAAGAAAAACGGCCCCTGCCGCCGCACCCAGCCCCATATTCTGGCCGGGTTTAGAGCCAGGCTAAAGCGCTGTCCCGTTCGCAACTGCCGGTAAGAGCGCCAGGCCAGCCCCAGCAACCAGGCCGCCGCCAGCTCGACAATTATCACTTCGGAAAGGGCAAATTCGAGAGTTCCACCGGGGCGCAGATTGCGCGGGTGCAAGTACAACGGTGCGGTAAACAGAGCCAGGCCCAGCGCCCAATCAGGCCGGATAAAGCACAACGGTAAAAAGAGCAAGGCTCCCAGGACTGCCAACGGTACGGGTGGGGCATAGTAAAAGACCAGCAAAGCGGCTATCATAGCCCAGGGAACCCACTTCTCCCGGCCCGACCAGAAGTTGCGGCGGGTAAATATCGC
>JAYSYV010000759.1:0-1447 GCA_043727245.1 Chloroflexota bacterium
GGCGCTTCCACGCGCCTTTTCCGCGTCCTCCAGACCAATAAATGCGACCGGGGCTGTTCTTATTGCCCACTTCGCCGCCAGAACGATAGCGTCAAGCGCTCCACTTTCAAACCGGACGAGTTAGCCTCCCTTTTCCTACAATTCGACAGCCGCCGCATGGTAGACGGCCTGTTCCTTTCGAGCGGCAGCGACGGCAGCCCCGACGCGGCCATGCAAGAAGTCCTCAAAACCGCCGCTATTCTGCGCGAGAAGTTTCACTATACCGGTTATATTCACCTCAAAATTTTGCCCGGGTCGTCTTACGATATGGTTGAAGAAGCCGCCCGGCTGGCTAACCGGGTTTCGCTTAACCTGGAAACTCCCAGCGCCGAACGGTTGGACGAAGTATCGGGCGAAAAGAGTTTCTTCCGGGATATTGTCATGCGGATGGAGTGGATTGAAAAGCTCCGTCAAGAGCGTGGCTGGCTACCTTCCGGCCAGAGTACTCAGCTTGTGGTGGGGGTCGGGCAGGAAACCGACCGCGAGATTCTAAAGACTTCTAGCTGGCTCTACCGCGACCTTTCCTTGAAACGGGTCTATTATGGGGCTTTTTCCCCGGCTGCCGGGACTCCGTTAGAAGGCCAGTCGGCCACCGCGCCGCGCCGCCAGCAGCGCCTTTACCAGAGCGATTGGCTGCTTTCGCAATACGGTTTCGGTTTCGAGGAATTGCCTTTCAAAACCGACGGTGGTCTGCCGTTGGGGATTGACCCGAAAGTTGCCTGGGCCCTGGGCCAACCGGCCCGCTTTCCGGTCGAGGTCAACCGGGCTGAGATGGAAGACCTGCTGAGAGTGCCGGGGATTGGACCACTTAGCGCCCGCCGAATTGTAGCTCTACGCCGCCAGTTTCCCTTCAAAACCCTGGAAGCCCTCAAAAAGACCGGCGCGGTCGTCACTCGCGCTCGCGACTTTATCTCGCTTAATGGACGCTATTTTGGCGCTCCGGCGGAAATGCTACTCAAGGCCGGGGTGAGAGCTTTGCAGGACCGGCCCGTTTCCTCTAAAAAAGATCATGTCAGCGGTTTGCGCCAGTTGGCTCTACCTTTCGAGTGGCAGACTGATACTATCTTACCTCCTCGCCAGACTACCTCGCTAGCCGACCTGGCTTTTGACTAATGTTAACTTACTTATTGTTATAACTTAATTATTAAGGAGGTCTGACGATGCCAAATCCTAATCAGGCGCTTTTAGAAAAGATAGTGCAGTTAAATACTGCCGTACTGGATGCGATAGCCGAGGTGACACCCGCCGAATTGAAGCTTTCCTCGGTTGACGAAGACTGGCCGCTTGGCCTGGTTGTCTCGCATATCAACCGGGGCTATTCAAATGTGGCTGGTTGGATTGAGCGTATTATAAAAGGCCAGCCGATTGCTGTGACCGGCGCTGACATACAGGAAGCCAATACCGAGGC
>JAYSYV010000760.1:0-1445 GCA_043727245.1 Chloroflexota bacterium
CCCAATATTTAGAACTGGTGATTGCTCCGTCAGATAGTTCAACCGAACTTTCCGAGTTCCGCGCTCGGCAAACTATTTTGTTAGTTAGTCCTTCCAGTGAAAACTTGCGTGGCCTGGACCGTCTGGTGCGAGAAGCGGGCTTTACCAGAATCTACCGGGCTTTGCGCGAAGCCGATGCCCTGACTCTAGCCCGCCGCTATAAACCGGATTGGCTCTTGCTAGATATTCCGGGTCCGGTCGAGAGCGGCAAGGACGAACCGACCCTCTTTGAAATACTCCGCGAAGATCAACTTTTACTAAAAACGCCGACTATCGTGTTTTTACACCCTGACCTGATTGCCGCCGACCCCTCGCCTGATTACCGTCCGACCTTTACCGGCAAAGACCAGCGGCGGCTGACCACTGATGAACTAAAGACCCGGCGGCGGGGTAGTGGCGAATTGCGCGGGAGATACCGCAACATTAATAACGAAGGCAGCCAGGGCGGGCCAGCCGAACGGACCCTGAGGGCCGATGGTACGGACGAACTCAAAGGGCTTTATTATAATGTTGTGCCAAAACCTTTTATTCAACAGCGCCTGCTTACGGTAGCGCGGCGACTTTGCTCTTTACGGTAGCTACAAAAAGAATTACAACACCGGTCCACTTAAAACCCAAAATAAAAGGTCAAGCGGAAGGAATTTTTATGAAGGTTCTAGTAGCGGAAGATGAGAAGGATATTAGGCGGCTGGTGGTCTTTACCCTGCAGCGAGCCGGATACGAGATATTTGAAGCTGGTGATGGGCGAGAAGCTTTGCGGTTAGCTACCGAACACCTTCCACACCTTATTTTGTTGGATGTGATGATGCCTTTTATGAACGGGTATGAAGTGTGCCGGAAGTTACGGGAAATACCTGAATTGAAAAATACCCCGATAGTCCTTCTTTCGGCCAAAGCCCAGAATTATGAAATCGGCGAAGGTTTGCAGGCAGGCGCAACCGATTATCTGGTTAAGCCTTTCATTCCGCGTGAACTGGCCGCTAAAGTCAAGCAGATGATCGGCTAGAGAGGCATTGAACGAAAGGGCCAAATCTTAATTAGAAGGAATAATTCTTTGCCTGTACGTACCAGTCTGAAGTCACAGCAATTTTCCGAATCAGTCATCCGAGAGATGACGCGTTTGTTTCTGGACCGCGAGAGCCAGCCGGGTATCCTGCCGGGGGTTAACCTGGCCCAGGGGTTCCCCGATTTCGCCGCTCCGGCCTCCATGAAAGCCGCCGCCTGCCGGGCCATTGACGACGACATCAACCAGTACGCTATTACCTGGGGTTCCAAATCCCTGCGAAACGCTATCGCCACTAAAACCGAACACTTCCGGGGCTTCCGGCCCGACCCGGAACGCGAAATAACGGTAGCTTGCGGCGCAACTGAAGCAATGATGGCGGCGATTCTGGCCGTGGTTGATC
>JAYSYV010000761.1:0-1445 GCA_043727245.1 Chloroflexota bacterium
TGAAGCGTATTGAGGCAATACGAGTAATCGGCTTGCCTTCAGAATTTGTTACTGTTATACTTTTCTTCTAATCAAACATATTTCAATTTTTCAAATAATCATGAAGGAGAAAGAGACAGTGCCAGCAAGCAAAGAAGTCAGCGGCTTCGAAGCTCTTTTTAAGGTTGCCAAAATCTATCAAAAAAAAGTAAAAACAACTGGTAAGGGTGCAGTCCTGGTGGTAGCCAATGAGAAAGGTGGTATCGGCAAATCTACTATCACGGCCTTGATGGCGGCGGCTTTAGCCGAAGTAGGTTTGAAAATACTGGTAATAGATATAGACCCGCAAAGTTCTGTCACCCAGATGCTTCTGCCTAACCTGGAAAAGTTACCTTCCCCCGCTATCGGCGATCTCTTAACGGCTGACTTTGACGGCGATAATGCCATTTTCCCGGCAGATATAATTCAAGAAGTGACTGCCGGTACAGTCTATAATGCGGATGCCCTCGGTAATCTCTACCTGTTACCCTCTAATCCACAACTGGGGAAGCTTAACAGCTATTTGGCTACAAATATAAATGGCCGACAAATCCTTAAATTTATTATTAAGGAACTTGTAATAGAAAACAAAGCCCTGATCAATGAGTATGACCTTATTTTGATTGATACTCCAAGTCAACTCGATAGTATTTTTGCCGAGTCGGCTTTGATTGCCGGGGATATGGTTTTGATGCCTACCACTCCCCGCCCAGTGGATCAATGGGCTATCGCTCAGACCATCCAGAAAATTCGAGAGGCTAAAAGAGTCGCAAACCGAAGCCTGGAAATCGTGGCGGCAGTTGTCAATATGTATGACCCTCGGAGTGGCCTGGTAGAAAGCGAAGGTCTGGAAGCGGTAAAAACCACCCTGGGAAATCGAGTGGTAGAACCGCCAATCCGTAGCCTTAAAACTATTGCCAATAGCCCGGCCAAAAGTATGAGTCTGCTCACTGCCAGTCAAGCTCAAAAACCAGCCGATGATTTCAGGCAAACAACGACCGAGGTACTATCAAGAATTCTGGCGAAATTTGAGCAGGATAATGCGCCTAAACCTAAAGGAGGACACTAGATGGCAGCCAAGAATAATGCGGCAGCCGCCTTTCGGCGCAACCTGGCCGCTTTAGATATGGATGAAACTGAAGATACGAACAATGAAATTGCTATCCCGGCTACGCCTAATCCGCCAACTTTAAGTAATTACGCCGTTAAGCAAATTCCTTTTGAGTTGTTAGAGTCCAATCGCTTCCAGGAATACCTACGTCCCGGTGGACCAGACCAGCAGGGAATTCAAGAACTGGCTGAAAACATGGCCTTAAATGGTTTTACTTCAGTTATTCTGGTCCGGCCCCACCCCGACAAGCCCGGCTATTTCGAAATAGGCTTCGGACATCGCCGGTTGGCAGCCCTTGAATTAGCGGCTGATCTGA
>JAYSYV010000762.1:0-4704 GCA_043727245.1 Chloroflexota bacterium
CAGGTGTACTATTTTTAACCCGGAAGGATATCGCTTTTGCGCGTCCTGCGGTCGGGCGCTTATATATAAGCCCTCTAAGCCTTTAATTTCTCCTAAATCTACCACCGGGATTAGCAATGTTTCCCAGGTAAAAACGCAAAAATCCGGTTGGCTTTCCAACTGGCTTTCAGGAAACAAACATTAGCTGATGAGAACTTAACAAATATTTTCGGCTGTTCGGTTGTTAATATCCTCCTTTTTCCAGGTAACACAACTATTAAAAACACAATTCTGCTTCCTTCAGGACGGCTCCCCCAGAGCCGTCCTTTATTTTATACTCTTTTTTCGTTAAAAGTAAAAAAAACATTTTAATCATGAAGGATAGGTGAGGAGCCGGAGTGCCATTTGGGGCGGCTGTGTAACCCAGGCTCAGGTAAAAAAAGCAAGAGTACGGTCAAGGAATGAGGCCATACTTGCGGGCGCTCTCGACAAGTTGGTTGGTACGCTGGCGGTATTGCTCGTGGTAACGCTGAGTTGGGTCGGTGAGCGGAGAATTTGAGGGATGGGAACCAGCCGGGGTGGGCAGGTCCGAATTTGCCTCAATGGCTTTTGCCAGGTAAGCGCCCGGATTATGAATAGTGGGTTGCTCTCGCAGCCAGGTCAGCCAGCTATCCAGGTAGGGTTTCCCCCTGCCGTTGGAGCGGGTCAGGGCGGCTAAGCGCCTGGCCTGTTTGGGCCAAATTCCGGCTTGAATCAAGTACTGGGTCAGTTCATCACTCACATGATTGATGTGATCTTTGTTTTGATTAACTTTGTTTTGATAGAGTCTTTCTTTTGTGGGGTTACTTTTTACTCCGGGGGCGGGGGAATTATTTAAGCCAGGGGCAGGGTAATTTTTACTGCCGGGGTAAGTATTCGGGGGAGGGGTAATTTTAGCCTGGGAATAGGTGGTTGAAGTCGCGGCAAGCTGAGGCTTTAACCCTGGAGGGCAGACACCGGTTTCGTCCAGGGTTTCATTCAGGGTTACATTCAGGGTTTCATTCAGGGTTTCGTCAGAAACCTGGAGTGGGGAATTTCTGGCAGAAGTTTTGGGCGAGGTATTATGGGGAGGGAATGGCCGGTCCGGTTCAAGTTCTATAAAATTGTCTGTGGCCTCCTGGTCCAAATCGGGCTGGTCGCTATCTCTTTCAAGGAGGGTAGAAGCGGGCTGGTAGCAGGGTTTACCGTCCAGATTTAACTCGAAAACGGAGGATAGGCAGGATCCATTAGAGGCATGGCGGGAATGGCGGAAGATTGCGCCCATTTTGACCAGGCTATCGAGAGCGGTGGTCAGGCTTTTGCGGGAGAGGCCGGTGCCAAAATCGAGCCTACGGCCATCTTTGGTACATATCCCCTGGAGGAATTGGCTGTAACTGATAGCGTCAAACCTTTTGCTAAAACCGAGGGTTCGCCGGTTAATATAGAGGAACACGACCAATTCGGAGCGGCTCAGTCTGGCTAATTGAAAATCTATGAAGCGATTTGGCACTCGGCAGAAGCTGGTTTCTCCGTAACCGGTTCCAAAACCATTAATTTCAGTCTGTTTATCTCGCATAGTGGTCCCTCCCCATGAATTCAGAATAAATGTTCTAATAGCTATTGAATTATTACATATAAGTGGTGTATAATCAATAGGCAATTAAAGATTTTTATGAGGCACTTTTAAACTTTTAGAAGCGGGAAGGGAAGGATGGGTAGAATGGGCAAACAACGTGATAAACAGCCTTGTGCCAGACCGGGCTGCCGAGGGTGGGCCATGCACGATGGTTCGGGTTTGTGCTTGAGTCATAACCCGGCTCAGGCTGAAAATCGCCGGGAAAGCTTTCATAAACAATCTATTACGAAGCGAAACCCGGTTAGAGGGCCGGAAAAGAAATGCAGGATTGAGAGGTGTCGGAACTGGCCGATGCTGGATGGGTCGGGTTTGTGTTTTAACCATAACCCGGCCCATGCTGAAAAGCAAGGTGAAGTGAAGCGGAAATGTGCTTTGAATGTGTGGGGGAAGCCGCCGCCAGCGGAAAGAAGGTGCAGGGTTGAGGGGTGCGGTAGTTGGAATATGGAGGATGGTTTGGGGCTTTGCTTTAATCATAACCCGACCTATGCTGAAAGGCGGGTCGAGGTGAACCGGAAAAGGGCTATAAGCAACCAGGCCAGGGTCCGACCAGAGGAAAGAAAGTGCAGTGTGAAGGGGTGTGGTGGTTGGACTGTAAAGGATGGGTCAGGTTTTTGTTGTTCGCATAGCCCTGAAAATAAGGCCCGGCAGCGGGAGTTTATGAAGGGTAATAAAATAACCCTGGGCTATCACTTGCCCTGGCTCGGCCTGGAAAATATCGAGGAGGCCAGGGGGTTAATATTTTATTCGCTCGAAAACGATAAGCCGCTGTTGACGCTTCGCGCCTTGAAAAAGATTGCGAGTCTTCATGCAAACGGCCAGACGGGAAGTGGAAATAGGCGTGGAACGTAGGACGGTTCTATGAAGTTAAGTTTCGTACTCGCTATTGATGACTACGTATTCCTGGGTCAGGTCGCAACCCCAGCCAACCGCTTCTTCTGCTCCGGCGTGAAGGTCAACCGTGATATAGACCAGGGGACCGACCAGGGCGGCCTGAGCCCGGGTTTTTTCAAAAGGTTGAGGTGTTCCGGCCAGCATGAGGGGCAGGTTTTCAATATAGATGTCGGTTTTAGTCGGGTCGAAGATGGCTCCGCTGCGACCGGCGGCGGCGAGAATCCGGCCCCAGTTGGGGTCGCCGCCAAAGACCGCCGACTTGGTTAGCATACTTCCGGCGATAGTCCGTACAGCCAGCCGGGCTTCGGGTTTGTTGGCGGCCCCCCGCACCCACACTTCCATCAGCTTGGTCGCGCCTTCACCGTCACGAGCGATTTCTTTTGCCAGGTAGGTCATTACTTCGCGCAAGGCAGCTTTAAAGATACGTTCAAATTCGGCTGGGGCTGCGCTACCCAGTTCGGGTGTGCCGGATAGACCGTTAGCCAGGAGCAGGGCCGTATCGTTGGTGCTGGTGTCGCCGTCTACGGTAATCATGTTGAAGGTGTCCTGGGCCACTTCGCTTAAAGTTTCTTGCAGGAATTTGGGGGTAGCGGCAACATCGGTGGTCAGGTAGCAGAGCATGGTCGCCATATTGGGATGAATCATCCCGGCTCCTTTGCACATTCCGCCGATAACGCAGACCTGACCGTTCCAGCTAAAGCGGGCCACGGCTCGTTTGGGCCTGGTATCGGTTGTCATAATGCAAAAAGAAGCCTGAGTGCCGATTGCCTCGCCCTCGCTGAGGTGGATAGCGGCGACTCCGGCCCGAATTTTATCCATCGGCAGCATGTGGCCGATAACGCCGGTTGAGGTGACTAAAACTTCCCCGGCTGGGATACCCAATTTCTGCCCGGCCAGCCGTTGCATTTCCTGGGCATCAAAATAACCCTGCTCTCCGGTGCAGGCGTTGGCGATACCGGCGTTGTAGATGACAGCCTGGGCGCGTCCCTGGCCGGTAATTTCCATATCGAGCAAGACAGGGGCGGCCTTGACCAGGCTTTGAGTGTAGACTCCGGCGGCGCTACAGGGCGCACTTGATACCAGCAGCCCCAGGTCCAGCTTGCCTTCCCCGTAAGTCTTCAGGCCGCAGTAAATGGCCCCGGCCCGGAAACCTTTAGGAGCCAGCACTCCCGCCGGATGGTTGGGCATAAAGTCGAAATCGCGAGAATACTCTTTTTCCTTGTGCATTATTTCTCCAATAGATTCGTGGAAGGTTTAACGTTTTAAGAACACCTTTGCTCCAAAAGTTTCTATCGCCAGGACCAGGAAAGTAAAGACCAGTAAAATGCCCAGTTGGACGGCCTGACCGAGCATGGATGGTGTGACTGCCAGGGGGGTGACAAAGAGGTAGCTGGCGATAAAGCAGATGTTAAACAGAATACCGAAAGAGAGCAGACCGGCCCCAAGAAAATAGTTGAGGCGTAGTTCGTCTTTTTGGATCAGGGCTTCTTCCGATTGAGGGTCGAACTGAGTGCCTTGCTGCCCGACCAGGTGGAGGCGGGAAAGGGTTTCCAGTTTCCTGGCTCGACCACCCCAGAGCTGGCGGACCAGGAATAGCCCGA
Source organism: Chloroflexota bacterium (assembly GCA_043727245.1). Taxonomy (GTDB): domain Bacteria; phylum Chloroflexota; class Chloroflexia; order Chloroheliales; family Chloroheliaceae; genus 54-19. Next base: position 4,126 of record JAYSYV010000762.1, read on the forward strand.
TTATCGCGCTGCCAAACACCATTAAAGTAGCCTGGGTCGGCCATGACCCTTTTACCAGCCCGGCTACCAGATCAACCGGCAGCACACCGATTAGAAACCCTGGGATAAGATAATTTGCCACCTTTGCCTCTAAATCTAGTTAATATGTGAAATCTGGACTATATCGCCCGGATTTGGATTTTTAAAGCGGACCTGCCGTTGGAGTTGGACCATTAAGACGGCCACGTCCGCCGGGTTGACCCCGGAGAGTCGCGAAGCCTGCCCAAGCGTGGCCGGTTTAAACTGGGTCAGCTTCATGCGGGCTTCTTTTCGCAAGCCGTTAATCGCTTCATAGTCAAAGTTTTCGGGCAGACGGGTATCTTCCAACCGGCGCATTTTGTCCACCGACTGCTCTTGTTTATTAATATAAGTCCGGTATTTGCCTTCGATTTCGACCTGTTCGGCCAGGACCGGGGCGATTTCCTCGCCGAGCAGCAGGGGCAGGGCGGTGCGGTCTACTTCGGGCCGCCGCAAATATTCGCTGGCCTTCATGCCCCGGTCAATCAGGGGCCAACCTGCCGCCGCGAAGCTGGCGTTTTG
>JAYSYV010000763.1:0-4701 GCA_043727245.1 Chloroflexota bacterium
TTCAATTATTAAGGTGCTTGGTTTAGCGCTTGTAAGTCAACTAGAAATATAGTAACCTATCCGATTTCTATTTTCAGTTGGCTTCAGAAACTGGGTTTCATCAGGCGCTCGGATATATTAACAAAATTATTACCCTTTGTCAAGGGGCTTTTGACAAGAACTCCATAAATCAGGAGGTTGGGAGTATATAGCGTTACTAAAGGGTGATGAAACAGTCGCATTTACTAAAATTGGCCCGGATGATCCATTGAAAATAGCATCCAGGCCAAACATTTTAGAGGGAATTAGCTGGGTAGTTTGAAAGCGGTAAAGCCGCCGTCAAGAATCAAGGCAGTACCAGTAGCGAAGTTAGCTGCCGGGGAAGCCAGGTAACAAATAGCTTCAGCCATTTCTTCCGGCTTGCCTAACCGCCCGATGGGCTGGCGAGCCACCATCTTGCGGCGGGCTTCTTCGGGATCGGCGTAGGTTGCCACCATCCGGCTAACCCACGGCGTATCCACTGTACCCGGACAGATACAATTAACCCGGATATTGTCTTTAATATGGTCGGCGGCCATCGCTTTAGTCAGGGCCAATACTGCCCCTTTAGAAGCTCCGTAAGCCGCCCGGTCGGGAACCGCCACAATCGCCGCGATACTGGACACATTCACGATAGATCCACCGCCAAGTCCCTGCATTTTAGGAATGGCAAAGCGCGAACATTGGAAAATTCCCTTGACGTTGACGGCCATAATGCGGTCCCAATCGTCTTCACTGGTGGTGAGGACCGTGCCAGGCACACCCACCCCGGCGTTATTGACCAGTATATCCAGTTTACCAAAGGTCTGAATCGTAAATTCGGTCAGGGCTTCGGCATCGGCGGCATTGGCAACATTGACCTTGAAAGCCACTGCTTTGGGGGCATCTTTAAGCTGGCCGATGATTTCGACGGTTTCCTGGGCTGCTTCCAGGTTGTAATCGCCAACTACTACGTTAGCTCCTTCCGCTGCAAACAGGATAGCGGTTTCACGTCCAATTCCACTACCAGCCCCGGTAACAATCGCTACCTGCTGGTCCAGTCGTTTACTCATGCTTACCTTTCTTTTACGGTGCTTTCTAATACACCGACTTTTTCAATTTCAATCTCTACTATATCACCCGGCTTTAACAGGATTTGCGGTTTGCGGGCATACCCTATCCCACTGGGAGTGCCGGTCAAAATTACATCGCCTGGTTCCAGGGTTAGACCCTGGCTTAGAAAGCTTACCAGGAACGGGATCTTAAAAATCAGTTGATTGGTATTGGAGTCTTGCAGGATGACACCGTTGACCCGGCAGCGAATCGTCAGGTTGTGGGGGTCGGGTACTTCGTCTTTGGTGATAAGCCAGGGGCCGAGCGGGCAGAAGCTATCCAGGCTTTTACCGCGTACCCACTGACTATCGGCGTGTTGAATATCACGGGCGGTCACATCGTTAGCTGTAACGTAACCGGCCACATAATCCAGCGCAGTTTCTTCAGTTACTTTATAAGCCTGTTTGCCGATTACAAAAGCCAATTCTGCCTCGTAGTCTACCGCCTGGCTGGTTCCGTCTACCAGGATAGCGCCGCCATGTCCGGCCAGCGTATTATTAAACTTGGCAAACAGAACCGGGTGATCGGGAAGGGTCAGGTTAAATTCCGCAACGTGATCAGCATAATTAAGTCCGACACACAGGATTTTGCCAGGATTAGGAACCGGCGCATGGAGCGTTACGGTATCGAGTTTTACGGCTGATTGGAGGTAGGTGTTAAGATTTTGTTCCAGTAGGGCCAGATCGTTTTTCCCTAAAGCCCGGAAATCGCCGGGAACTTCTATTACATAGTCTTCGCGATTCTCCTCTTGTATTACTACCCCGCGCCTGACCTCATTTTCGTCGGGCAAGCTGTAGGCTACTAATTTCATGTTTTTTCTTCTCCACTTCTCATTAGTTTTGAAATCTAAAGAGGTTATGTCTGTCCCGATCTAGTCACCAACCGGTTTTAAACTTACTTTACCATTGTCAAAATGCTGGTTCCACCAATTCGCCAGTTCATTACCGGCTAAATCTTCTTCCGACCCGTTTAGAAAATGGCCGGTGGCGTGTTGGAGCAGATCGCTTGAAGCGCATATAAACACAATATTGGGACTGGTTTTGAGTGTATTCAAGAAATAAGGTAGGAGTTCGATTTCGCCTAACAGGAGCAAAGCGGCGCGGGCATAAAAAGCGGCTTTGCGGCTGGCAACCCAGGCTGACCAGCGATATTCCCATTCATGCTGGCTAAACCCCAGAGTATCTTCAGCCGGTTTGTCCCTGGCAAGAACTGCATCGGCCCCGGTCTGCACATCGCGCAAGGCCCGTTTGAGTACTTTGCGCTGGGCCGGGTCGGCTTTAATGTCGGCCAGTGAAAGCCGCTGAAACCGGCCATCTACCAGGCCGGTTTCTACCAGGCAATTATCAAAAAAAAAGGCTTCATCAGGAGTATTTAACATGCTAATAACCCTCACGTTCTAACCGCTTGCCGTGAATTCAGCGTGAAACATTTAACTTAGAAAGTTGCACGTGAATTAACTCTTTCTAAATAGTCAGGTTTTAATCAGGTTAATTCTTAGCAGCTAACAAATACAAGGTCTGAGGAAAGCTGGTTACTGATAATCTATAAACCAACCTGATGACTACTGACTTTGAAGGAATTATAGCTCAACTCCAACCCAGCGCAAGTTACAAAGCCAGGATAACTTCTTGAAACTTCTAAAGAAACTAAAAAATTAGGATTTTGTGAAAAATTGTCGCAAAGGGCCGTTTTGCTGGTAAAATAGAGCCATCAATTGCTTATCCAGGCTACGATATATCAAGTTTGTTTTAGTGAGCCGCGTCAACGAGGTTTTTTTTGTTTTTAAGTAGTAAATCTAGACTTTCCAACCGGCTGGTAGGCTTTATATTAGCCCTGCTTTTGACCGGTCTGGTGACAGGTTGCACCGACCAGGAAGCAGCCACTACCATTCCCTTCCAACCTGCCCAACCGTCACCAGCCGTATTTAAACCGGCTGCGCCTGAGCAACCGGCTTCAACCCGCTCTAATTCTAATATTGAAGCAGTATCGCCCACGACTACCCCGGTGTTCTTACCTACGGCTACTCCGGCCCCGCCGCCGACTAAAAAAGCGACCTTGCCCGTTTCTACTCCAGCCGAACAGCAGGACCAGGCTCTGGCCGGTAATATTCCGCCGACTGTTGCCGGTTTGAAGCTGTCGGATTTGCCAGTTGTAAACGGGTTGCCTAAAATACCTTTAACTAATCTGGCCCCAGTTGCCGAGTCGGTTGGCCCAGCCCGCAAAGCCAATCATGGCGCGAACGATAAGCCGAAAGTTGGTATACAGGCCGGTCACTGGCTGATTGAGCAGTTGCCGGACCAGTTAGCATCGCTGCGAGGCCAGACCGGTGGGTCCGGCGGTGGCGTACGCGAGGTAGATTTTACGCTCGATATGGCCCGCCGCGTGACAAAATTGCTGCAAGATAAGGGTTATGAGGTAAATTTATTGCCTGCGACTGTCCCTGCCGACTATACCGCCGATGCCTTTGTAGCGATTCATGCCGATGCCAATACTTCGGGTTCGCCCAGCGGTTATAAAGTGGCCCGGAGCCGCTTTAGCCCTATCCCGGCGACGGATGAAGCCTTTCTCAAAGCGGTTGCGGCTACTTACGGAGCGGCTACCGGCTTGCGGTGGGACGATAATATTACTCGCAACATGTCCGGTTATTACGCTTTTAACAGCCGCCGCCGGATTAATGCCGTAAGTAAAGGTACACCTGCTATAATTGTGGAAGTGGGCTATCTGACCAACGCCGGGGACCGCAACTACCTGATGTCGCACCAGGATGTTGTGGCGAACGGGATTACCCAGGGCGTGATTAATTTTCTCAATGCCCGACCCGCCGTGGCCCAGCGCGAAAAACCGTCTCAGACTGCGCCTGGCCTGGTAGTCAGCAAGGATTCTACCCCGGTTTATGACCAGCCAAATGGAGCGCCGGTTGCCTATTTGACCAAAGATCAGCGCTTTGAAGTTTTTGGGGTGCGTGACGACTATTATATGGTCGTACTGCCTTATCTGAACAAAGCCGGTTTTATCCGTCGCGCCGATGCGACCACCGTTACCGTGCCACGTTAGCTTAATTCCGCCTATGAGCCGGAGATTTCCAGGAACAGCGAGGTTCTAAAGCACACGTCTTTTGAATCTTAAAAGTTGGGACAAGGAGAGATATTTTGGAAAATCTGGAAAAGTTAAGCCGTGAAGTATGGGGTGCTTACGAGTACCTGCGTGATACCGACCTTACTGCCGCATCGGGGACCAGCCGCCAGTTGCGTTCAGGTGACCGTCACAAGTTGCATTCCCGGCTGGTCGAGGAATTACTGGAATTGCGCGGAGTGGTCGAAGGGACGCATTTTCACAAGGGTTTCGACCAGGATATTATCCTGGAAGGCTACGAGGTCTGGTACTGGGCGGCCTGTACCGCTATCAGTGCCGGGATGGACTACGATGGATTGATGCCGCACCGGGCCATGCTGGTTGGGTTTGACATTCCTCCGGTCGAACGGGTGGCGCTTTTACCTGTTTTTGATAAACTGCTGGGGAAACTGGCCGGACCGCAATCCCACGATGACGAACTGGCGAATCTGGTCCAGGTCTTTTATCTGGTCGGGCGAG
>JAYSYV010000764.1:0-4697 GCA_043727245.1 Chloroflexota bacterium
AGCCCGAAAAAGCGCGGCGTTTTACCGCCGGAAGCTATCCACTGTACGGGCGTAAGTTGTCCGGTGGCTTCGTCAACGGCGTAAACCGCGATACTATCGTGTCCACGGTTGGAGCCATAAACAAACTTGCCCGATGACGCTACCGCTATTTCGGCGCAGGTATTACTGCCTGTAAAATCGGGCGGCAAGGTGCTGACTACCTGGAGTTGATGCAAATTTGGCCGGTGGCTGCCGAGGCTAAAGGTCGTGATGGTCGAGTTAAGCTCGTTAATCAGGTAGGCATAGTTCCCACCGGGATGGAAAGCTAGATGGCGCGGTCCGGCCCCGGTTTGCTCGGTGAATGAGGCAGGTTCAGCCGAAGTCAGGTGGCCGCTTTCGCTATCGAAACTAAAAATAAAAACTCGGTCAAAACCTTTATCCGGTATGAAGACATAGCGGCCGGTGGGGTCGAAACAAACATCGTGGGGGTGAGATTGGTTCTGCTCAACTTTGTCTGGGCCGGGTTGCCCTTCCAGGGTGATTAGCTGTTGGACCAGACCGAGTTTACCGTCCGCTTCCACCGGCAAAACCGCCACCGTGCCGCCAAAATAATTTGCCACAATCACGAAACGGTCGGAAGGGTCAAGACTCAAGGAAGCCGGGGTAGACCCGCCGGTTGATTGGGTATTTAGCCAGGTTAATTGCCGGGTCTGGGGGTCAATCGAGTAAGCGCTGACCTGCTCAAGGCTCTCATGAACACCATATAGAAAGCGCTTTTGCCGGTCGCTAGCCAGGAACGAAATGTCAATCCCCTCTTTGAGGACTTGAACCGGCTGCCACTCGCCGCTAGCATCGTCAATCCAAAAAACGCTCAACCCTTCGCCGTGACCCTTAAATGGGGCAGTGGTATAACCCCCAACATAAGCGTAAGTGGAGGCGTTTTCTGGCAGAAAATTCTCATAACTAATGTTTTCCATTTTTACCTTTTTCTATCCTAAAACCTTTAACCTTTAACCTACAAAACCTGTCTGGCTTACACATCCTAACCGCTGGCCCGTTTAACGCCTTACGCCCCTATCGAAGTTTGACCCAGGTAATCCTTTTCAGTGGGGCTATTTTTGATATATTTTTCCAGGTACTCCTCAAAACCCTGCGCGGTCGCAGCCAGTTTTAAGTATTCCTTCAGATGTTCTTCGTCATACTGGTAAAAGCGGTGGCTAGAGGTGGGATGGCAGCTAAAACTGGCCGCGACCACCGCCCCAACGTAAAATGAGGGGACCGTCACCAGGAGCGGATTGCTGGTAAGCTGGCTGTTAGAAACGACCTGCTCGACCTGCAACACAGTCGCCTGAGAAGCCATAATAATCTCGCGATCCAGGAAAGCCGCCCCTTTATAGATAGCGTTGCCGAAGCGGTCAGCCTGGGAAGCGTAGACCAGAGCCACCTGGGGCCGGATGGCGGGAGTAGCCAGAATGGTGCGCCCGGTGAAAGGGTCGGTTACTGCCTGGTAAAATTCAGGATTGGCCCTGGGCAAATCGCTCAGTTCCACGCCGGGCGGCAAAGCGGCGAAAGGCTGGTTACTGGCTCCCGCTCTGAGCGCCAGGACCAGGGTTAGTTCGTCCACTTCCAGTACTCGCAAGCGGCCTTCCTGGGCGAAACGGCGGTAGGCCGGGGCTAATCCGAGGTGTTCAAAGCCGACATAAGAAGTCACAATCTCGTCCACCAGGCCCGCCCCGATCAATAAATCGGCGTTGATACAAGCGGCAGGGCTGGTAATCAGCCGCCGAATATGTTTCTGCTGGCGGACCAGTTCCCGGACCAGGGCCATCGGGTTATTGTGCATGTGCATACCCCCGATAGCCAGGCTGGCGACTCCATCCGGCACAAAGCGGCTGATTGCTTCGGCCAGTTCCAGCCTTTTGGAAGCACGTGGGCTGTCTGCGTCCTCGTCAGGTAATTGTTGCGGCGGTTCAGGGGTAGGGTAGGGCGCGATTCTTACTTCAATCGGCAAATAATCCCGGTCAGTAAGAGGTTTGGGTTGGTCTTTACCGTCCTGGCCTTCGGGAACATCGGGCATAAAATTATCAATCCTTTACGCTAAACTCAGCTTATCCGCCCCAAAGAATAGCACAACCGACCCGATTTTAACAAATAACACCCGTGAAAGAAGGCGTAAACTTTCTAACTTAAAGCCTGAACCAGTTTAGCCGCCACGTGAGCCGGAACCAGGTCATTGAGAGGTCTATTACTGCGAGCCAACTCTTTAATCTGGGTGCTGCTGATGAAACTCAGGCCGGGAGAAGTCGCTATACAAACTGTTTCTAATTCTGGATTTAACATCCGGTTATTCTGGGCTAATTGCAACTCGTATTCAAAATCGCTGACCAGTCGCAAGCCCCGCACTATCACTTTTGCACCGAGCCGCCGAGCAAAATCTACCGTCAAGCCGGTATAGCTCTCCACTCGGATATTAGGATATGTTGCCAAAGACTGGTTAATCATTTCAACTCGTTCTTCTATCGAAAATAAGCGGCGGCTTTTTGAATTGCTATATACCGGGGCGATTACAAGCTCATCGAACAGGCGAGCCGCCCTGACCGCTATATCAAGATGGGCGTTGGTTATTCGGTCAAAACTACCGGGATAGAGGGCTAACACCATAGGCTTTTCCTTTTCGTACTCAAAAACCCTCTCCAATTACTAGAGAGGATTTTTTATTTTTACAGCTTTATAATAACATCAACTAACCTTTAGGGTTATATTCCATGCGAGAACTGGCGGCCTTGCAGGAAGCCGACGTACCGTCCAGGTCTACAAAAACCCGGGCATATTCTGCCTGGGAAACTATCTGGCTGCTGACCGTCCGGTAATGGAATTGGAGAGCGCGGCGGCGTAAAGGCGAAGAATTGGGCGGTGTCTGGTGGGGCAGTAATCCGCTGAAGAACAAGGCTCCACCGGGAGCAAGTTCCACCGGAATAGCTTTCTCAGCTTCCATCTTAGTTTCGACAATCTGGCAGTCAAACCCGTGGTAATGCTCCATAGGGTGCAAGTTGGAACTTCCCGGCAACAGGTGCATACAACCGTTTTCAACAGTCGCCTCGTCCAGGGCAATCCAGACCCCAATCGTGGCAGTTAAAGGCGTAACTTCAAAATAAGCATTATCCTGATGCCAGGGCTTTTCGCTGCCGATAAAGGGCGGCTTAACCAGGGCCATATCCTGAAAGAGTTGGACCTGTTCGCCCAGTAAAGTCTCGACAACCGACTTGATTACCGGGTGCGAGTTTACCAGATACTCAAAGCCGCTGTTTGCTGCGTTGACATCTAATACCTCCAACTTGCTTATTCCAATTTTTCGACTGGTTCTTATCTCTAAAATAGATTATAATAGTCAATGTACTTGACTAATTTTGATTATATCGTGGGTAATGTATTTAGTCAAGTGGGTTGACTAAATAGGCAGCCAAGTGGGTGTGATTAGTGGGCCAGGTAAATTTGACCGGCAATAGGACACATTATTTGTACTCTATCAAGCAAATCTTGCCAGGCATTGCTCTTAAAAGTATGCCCAAAGTGATGTCCTTCGGGTGTGACAGGGGCAAGGTGGTTCTCTTTTTTTACAAATAGAGGAATGGCAAGATTTAGTTTGTGAAGTAGTAATAGGAGCTAAAAGCGTGGCTGAACAACCATTAGGGAGTTATGAACTGATTGTGCTGATGGGGTTGGCCTTTCGCAGTATGATAGATGATTTGCAGGCCAGGCTGGGCGGGGCCGGTTTCTCGGATGTGCGGCCCGGTCATGGCTTCGCTTTCCAGCTACTTTCTTTCAAAAGCGCCAGCATAAACGAACTGGCCGAACACCTGGGTGTTACCAAACAGGCCGCCAGCCAGATGGTCGAATACCTGGAACAGCGCCACTATGTTATTCGCCAGTCCGACCCGGACGACAAGCGCAGTAAAGTGGTCACTTTAACGGCCAAAGGCTGGGCCTGTATAAAGATGGCCGAGGACATCCTGGCCGACATGGAAAAGCAGTTAACCGGGCAGCTAGAGCCGGTAACTATAGGCGAGCTGAGAAATATTTTACGGAGCCTGGTCTACCAACGCCAGGGAGAGGAAATACTGCGGCTCCGGCCAATCTGGTAGGCCGGGCTGGTAAATCAATTTATGTGACTTTTAGCTCTTGTTAAGGCTAAAACGAGATGCTATTATTAAATGACTATAGAAGGGCCAAGTCAGGGTTCTCACCGGGGTAATTATTTTAGAATGGTCAGGTTACTACCAGAACCTTTTGTTCCATTATCCGTTTAAATTTTAGCGATTTAAACGCCTTTCCACGCTGGCTGGTAAGGTTCTACTTTTCTGCCCTGGAGGGGAAAATGCGACATACCAATACTTTCAAGCCTTATTCTACAATCTTTCTTGTTAGCCTTCTGAGCAGTTTGTTTGGGCTACTGGGAGCCTGTGCCGAAATGACCACCCCGACACCCCCGGCGGCTATTGCGAATACGCCGGTCGTCACCGCTACGGTCCCAGGTGCGACTATAGCCGTGGTTGTTACCCCGCCCAATACTACCCAGGTTCCTACTCTGCCGACCGCTACGCCAGCACCAACTATGACCCCAACCGTTCTACCAGCCACGGCCTCAACTGTGCCGCCCATGACTGCTATCGCTACACCTGTACCGACCATGACGGCTACCGCTACACCTGTGCCGCCCA
>JAYSYV010000765.1:0-14113 GCA_043727245.1 Chloroflexota bacterium
CAAGATAGGTGTTTTGCTACCCTGGCGGCGCAAGCTCCGGCAGATTTCCAGGCCGTTCATACCCGGCAGCATCACGTCCAGAATAAGTACGTCATAGGGCGTGAAAGCCGCCAGGTCCAATCCCTCCGGGCCGTCATAGGCGGCATCTACCGCATAACCTTCCTCTATCAGGCTGGTCTTGAGCGAAAGACTCAGGCGGCGATTATCTTCAACTAACAATATACGCATAATTTTGCCGACTATTCCCCGTTTACTATTTCTTGTTGCTCTAACATAGTGCTAAAACTGCTTCTCCACTAATCATATTACCTAAACATTACAGGAAGATGACAAATTCAGGCGATAAACCAATTTTTAAATGGTCATCTGAGAGTCATTTGCGAATGTTAAATTATAGATAGGCTCCCGGAGAGAGTAGACGACCGGGAATGAAAAATAAAGTTTTGGTAATCCAGGCTACTAAAAGCCAGGATGAAAGGAGCAAAGTAATGCGTAAATCGCGTAATTGGATTTTAGGACTGCTAGGAGGGTTGCTGACCCTGGCCCTGGTGACGCTGGTCACGGTTAATCTGGTAGGGCAAACTTCTACAGTGAACGCCGCCCCGGCTGCCCAGACTACCCCAACAACGGCGGCTCAAACCGCACCCGCTAAACCTGACCTGGCCCAGATTCAGGCCAAAGTTGGGGAATTAAATCAACTGCTTGGCACTTTCCGTAAGGGGCTGGCAAGCCGTTTGAATGTAACGGAAGACCAGCTTGCTACAGCCGTCAGCGGAGCGACCGGCGACGCTACAGCCCAGCTTGTTAAAGATGGCAAACTGACTCAGTCCCAGGCCGACCACCTGAACGCCCTGTCCGGTGAATTCTTCAAAGGGGTGTCCATCCCGCCCAGTGCGAATGTAATTAGCCAGTTTGCGGGCCTGATGCCTTTCAGCCTGGACCAGGTGAGGCAGGTCGAAAGCGATTTAGCCCAAGCCCTGAATCTCCAGACGAGCGCCCTGGAAACCCAGCTAATGGCCGGACAATCCCTGGCCGGCATTGCCAAAACGCAAGGGGTAGACCTGCAAAAGGTGAAAGATACCATCTTGAGCAGCGGCAAGACCCAACTGGATGCGGCGGTCAAAGCCGGAAAGCTGACCCAGACCCAGGCCGACCAGGCTTACCAGTTTGCACCCCAAATGATTGACAAGCTGGTTGAGGCTAAAGCGGGCGACTTTAAGAAGTAGTAGTTAGAAAATTGACCTATTGAGTTAAGTTCTCTCATACAAAATACCCCCGACCTGTTTCAATCTGAAAGAAGGCGGGGGTATTTTAATTCCACTAATTTAGAACCTATTTCATTAAATTACTTCTTAGCTGATAACAAGTTCAGCGCCTGATGAAAACCTGACCACTGCCTACTCTTTATTCAAGAAATCAATAATTTCCTGTGTTACCTGGGGAGTGGGGTCAAGCGTGATGGTGTAATGGTTCACGCCTTCAATGTCGACCAGCCTTGAACCGGCCAGGCGGCGATTTAAGGTCTGAGCGCCTTCCTGGGTTAAAATAAACCCGCTTTTGCCACCGTCTAAAGTGCCGATGGTTGCCCGCAAAATCAGGGTAGGGGCTTTGACACTGGAATACAACCGGCTGGGTAGATATTCAGGCAAATATTGACTACTGAGGTCTTCTTCGGCGGCGGCGGGCAAAACTTTGGTCTTAACCGTGCCATCCGGCTGAACCTGGCCGTCATAAGCTACGAAACGCTCCACATATTCGGTCCAATTGGGATAGACAGGCGATGCCTGGAAAAATTTAAGGTGGTCTTCACGCGAATCGAAAGTCATGTTCAGGCGGCTAAAACTGCTGTTGATAGTCTGACGGGCATCAGCGGGGGTATCCATACCGTGGTCTAGCAGGACCAGGCGGCGAATCCGCTCCGGGTACTTGGCCGCGAAGTGCAGACCCACTACTGCGCCAAGAGAATGACCGACCAGGTTCGCGTAGGGCAACTTGAAGAAATCTAATAAGCCTAGCAAATCATCGGCGTGGATAGCCGTGTTATAGCCGGTAGCGGGCTTGGAGCTTTCGCCTCGGCCCCGCAAGTCATATGCGATGAATCGGAAATCAGCCCGTACCAGAACGGGAGCCAGCGCGCCCCAGCTATATAGATTGGCGGTAATCCCGTGAATAGCGACGATGGTTCTATCGGCGGGCGCGGCGCTATCACCCCACTCGGCCCAGGCCAATTCAATGCCGTCCGCATTCGCCCGCCCGAAGCGCGGTTCGCTTGTTTCACTCATTACAGTCCGATGTCCTTCCCACTACTTTTTCTTGTTAGGCGGATTTTGGGCTACCGACAGAACCCGGTCGTATTCCTGCTTGAACGCTTTCGCCATATTGGGGTCTTCGACGATTAAAAGGTTCTCGTCATTGCTCTGGTCGGCGTTATCCGAGAAGTTGAACGAGCCGAAAATTACCGTCTTTTCGTCAATAATAAAGACCTTATGGTGCATTATGTAGGGGTTGCCATCGGTAAAAACCTGCAAATTAGGCATTTTGAGGGCGCTCATCTTGCCGAATTCGGAATATTCCGTGTTGCTGCCGGTAGTTTCAAATACGCCACCAACCGTAATCCCGGCTTTAGCCTTATCTATCACAGCATTGCCAATATTTTCGGCGGTAAAGGAAAAAGCCATAAAATAAATGCTTTTGGTGGCCTTCTTCACCTCATCTATAATATGAGTGGATACTTTATCTTCGGCTGCGAAGTAGTTTTGAACCCGTACGCCGCCGATAGTAAGGACCGGGTTAGGCACACCTTTAGCCTTATTGGGTCCGAACGTCTTCTGAACAAACATTTTTTCAAACTCAACCGTGTAATTCTGGGCCAGTTTGGCATCACGAATAATTATCATGTTGTTGTTGAGCCGGTAAGTGTCGCCGGTGGTATAGTTCCAGGAACCAGTCTGAATCCACTGCTGGTCCACCACGGTAAATTTGTTGTGCATAATCGGGCCGCGATTATCCTCAACAATCGGGATTGTAGCCTTGCGAAGTGTGGCAAATGCGGCCTGGATTTCGGCGTTTTTATTGGCGATGGTGTCGCTATCTGTGACCATACGCACCTGCACGCCCCGGCTTTTAGCGGCGACCATGGCATCGGCCACATTCGCCAGGTCGAAATCGTAGTCGGCCACGTCCAGGGTTTTAGTGGCTTTATTCATCAGGTTAACCAGGTAGGTATCCAGCCCGCCTTTGTAATTTTCCTTTTTAGTCGGGTACTCCGGGTTGCTAAAATGCAATTCGTACCAGTCCGTAGTGGTCACGCCGCCGCTGCCCAAGCCAGAACTGGCAACTCCCGGAACGGGGGTAATATCCTGGCGAGCGCCCACAGCCGCCTGTTGCTCGTCGCTTGGTGTAGTCTGGTCCACGGCTGGCGAGGGCTTGGGCTGACTCATTACCAGGTAGACCGCTCCGGCGATGAGAATAATCGCAAAGATAACTCCAACCAGGACCAGGCGGGTAACTCTACCCATTCTGCCCCAGAAACCGGCTGCTGCTTTAGCCCCCTGGGCCGCCATGTCAAGGTCTTTCTTGGTAAGTTTGGTACTTTTGCGGCGGCTCATCAACTTCTCCTTTTACTTAGACCTTTAAATATACCCCAGGCCGAGCTATAAGCCTGGCCCATTCTGGATTTTACACCATTTAAAAAAGCGCCGGACATGGGATCAGAGGTGGCAGGTTCAGGATTTTGTTGAGGAGCGGATGCCTGAGCGGTGTTGGCCTCTCCCACTTCGCCGGGTTCTTTTTTTTTTACTTCCGGGGTCGGTTCTGCGGCAGGCGAAGCTTCCGCAGTCGGTGGGACTTCAACAGGAAGCGCTGCCGCCGGTCTAGACTCGGTAGGTGCAGCCTCAGCCGCCGGACTGGCCGGGGCTTCGGTCAGCGCCGCCTGTAAAACAGTTGCAATTTGCTCGGCATTGGCATCCGGGTCGTCGCTCAGACTTAGGGCTTGCAGGGCGGCCTGGGCCTTATCGCGGTTGGCCGGGTCGAAGTCCAGCAAAGCCACCGGATCGTCCAATTTACCGGCCTGGGCCACCTCAACCACCGCTTGCACAACTCCGCGCACCCGGCCAGTATACTGGTCCATAGCGTCACTATTGGCGGCTTTAGCGGCATATGCCTTGACGGCGGCTACGGCCCAATCCAGTAAAGGCCCGAATCCAATATCGCTCAACTCACCACGCAGCGACTCATCCTCACTCAGTCTTTCGACCGCCGAACGAGCCAGTTGATTAACGTCAGCCATATATCTCCTGGAAACTATAGGCTAAAAAGCAGGACAGTTTAGAATAACCCTGACCTTCCGGCAATCAATTAGAAAGCTAGTTAATCTTTTTTACCACCCAACATACCGCCAAGCCCGCCCGGCAGTTTGTCCAGCACCCCTTTAGCCATATCATTTTGGCCCAGCCATTTTGGTATTTCCGTGACATTATCTTTCAGAAAATTGACCACTTTTTCAGCGGTAGCTTTATCAATGCCTACTTTGGCAACTAATTGGTTTACAAGGTCTTCCACGGCAGTGTCTCCTCATTAAGTCTAAACTAATTCCGTCCTCCCATTGAGGCGGTTAAGCGCACGAAACTACACCTGACATTATAGCGTATTTCAGCCAATCCTGGAATTTTAGTTAGTTTCTGCCCGAATTAAAAGATTTTTAATCTTTGGGCCAGTTATTTTCGTAAATATAGTAGAGAGTTGTTTTTGGTTAACTTGCGCCGGTAAAAGCCGGAATACTACGCAATCATCGCTATTTGTTTAGAAACATTTAATGACTCTGTAAGCTTTATAAGCTATTATTAACTTAAGCACAATATAATAAAAGCAGGGGCTTTGATCTGGTGGGAAAATTTAGAGTGAGAGAGAAGTAAAAAATGGCAATTCAAATTGAAGAAGTAGAAGAATTAGACCAGGAAGAATGGGACGGTCGGACGCATCGTGGGGCTGCGTTTATAGCCGGGGCTGTAGCCGGTATGGCGCTGACTATTATGATGCTCATTTTGCTGCTGTTAGGGGTTACGCCTCGCAGTGTCAGCAATCTGGTATCGGATAAAATTGCCGCTACTGCCGGACCGGGCGTGACCGAATTCTTTATTCAAACCATCGGGTCGCTGGGCAAAGAAATGCTGTTCCTGTCGGTCTTGATTGGGCAGGTACTGGTCGGCGGTCTGCTGGGCCTGTTACTGGTGACTATCACAGGCCGCACCACCCGGCAAACCGTCTGGCGGAACAGCTATATTATTAGTACAGGCTTCTGGCTGGTATTCATAGTGGCCGGTTTGCCACTTTTGGACCAGGGCTTTCTGGGATCCGGGCTGGAAAAAGACCAGATTTCAACCCTAATAATTTCCTTCATGCTTTTTGAGTTGTTCGGCCTGGTGCTGGGTTATGCCTTTTTCAAACTGATACCGGCCACTTTTAAAGCACTGGCTACCAGTAGCGGGCTTACCCAGACCCAGATCGACTCTCGCAAGGAAAAATTTGATACGGAAGCCCGGACCAGCCGCCGCCGCTTTGTGGGTACGATGAGCGCGGTCTTTGTGCTGGTGGTAGGGGCAGCGATAGGCACTAAAGCTTTTGGCGGCCCGGCTCTCACCGAGTACCGGACCAGCCTGGGCGACTTGAAGCCAGATGGCACTCTGGAAGGTGAAATTACTCCAACCGGCAGTTTTTATCAGGTTTCCAAAAACACCTTCAACCCGACAGTAGATGGCAAAAGCTGGAAACTGACCATTGATGGGCTGGTCAACACGCCTTTGAGCTTCGATATGAACTCAATCAGCCAGTTGCCTCGCCAGAAGGTCTACCATACCCTGACCTGTATCAGTAACCCGGTGGGCGGCGAATACATCGGCAATGCCGAGTGGTCGGGTATTTCTTTTAAAACTCTGCTGGACCAGGCCGGAGTCAAGCCGGGCGTGAAAAAGGTGGTCTTTACCAGTGCCGATGGCTACAAGGACAGCATCACGATTGAAAAAGCGATGGAGCCAAATACGACTCTCGCCATCGAAATGAACGATGCGCCATTAACCAACGATCACGGCTTCCCGGCCCGGATGCTAATTCCTGATATTTATGGAATGAAAAACGCCAAGTGGCTGACCGGGATAACCCTGGTTGATACAGAGTTTGCAGGCTTCTGGCAGCAACAGGGCTGGGACAACACAGCCACTATCAGGACCGAATCTTCGATTGTCTTCCCGGCGGATAACAGTTCGGTGAAGGCCGGACAGCTTACCACCATCAAGGGAGTGGCATTCGCGGGCAGCCGGAAAATCGAGAAAGTTGAAGTCAGCACCGATGGCGGCCAGACCTGGCAAGCAACCACCCTTAAGGAACGCCTCGGCCCTAATAGCTGGACGCTCTGGCGGCTGGACTGGACCCCTTCAGCAGCCGGTAAAGGTTATATCCTGAAAGTTCGGGCGACCGAAGAAGGCGACAAAATCCAGGCTGAAAAAGCCGCCGACTCTTATCCCGCCGGAGCCGCCGGGTATCATACTATCAGCGTTCAATCCGCATAAGTCAGGTTTGTTAAACCAAAAATAACCCATTTTGCTATTAGCGGAATGGGTTATTTTATTAAAGTATTGAGTTGTTTAGAACTATTATTGTCTATACTAAAGATAAATAGAAGGCGGATAAGACCAATTTATCTAAAAGTAACCGGCTAACGACAGCTATTTTGCTATAGGCCCAAAAATTGATATACTATCACTCGGAAGTAGCAACAACCCGGAAACGAAATTCTAATTCTAAAGAAACAGAGCAGGAGGCAACGAACAACATGGGCGCAATAGCAGGTATTTTCAAGTTCCTGGTTGGAGTGGTCCTGGGAGCAGCTACCGGCGCAACTATCGCGACTTTAATTGTCACGCGGGACGGGCAGGTTACGGTTGAAAAGCTGCGTGGAGTAATTGATGAAGTGTTGGAAGGCGGCAAACAGGCCGCTGCCGAGGAAGAAGTCCGCATGGAAGAACGGCGGGTCGAACTGATCGGGGAAGCCTCCGAGCAGCGCCAGCTTAAAGCCGCCGAGAATAAAGCGGTCAAAAAAGCCAAAGATGAACTCAAAAAAGACTTCGAGAAGAAAAACAAGAAGTAGACGAGGATTCCTAGAACGTTAAATGGTGAACATAGTTTTGTACTGGGTAAGCCTTGATTTTGTTTATCAAGGCTTACTTTTTACTCTCGCAAGATTACATTTAATGTTCTATGGATTATTACTTCTTGCCGCTGACGTTAAAGAGGAAGTTGACTATATCGCCGTCCTGCATAATATAGGTCTTACCCTCACTACGGTACAGACCTAATTTTTTTGCTTCGGGAATACCGCCCGCTTTCACTAAATCGTCAAAGCTGACGATTTCGGCCCGGATAAAGCCGCGCTCAATATCGCTGTGGATTTCCCCGGCAGCCTTGAGGGCCGGAGTGCCTTTTTTGATGGTCCAGGCCCGGACTTCATCTTCCCCTGCCGTCAGGAAGCTCATAAGGCCCAGCAAATCGTAGGAAGCGTGAATAATCCTGGAAAGGCCCGACTCGGTGATACCCAGTTCTTGCATGAACTCGGTCGCTTCGTCTTCCTCAAGCTGACTCAGTTCCATCTCGATTTTGCCGCGTAAGGCTGCAAAACCGATGCGCTGGCGGCCTCCGGCAGCGGCTTTAGCATCTCCCAGCAGTTTTGTGGCGGAGTCGGCCCGTTCTTCGCCCAGGTTCAGGATAGTCAAAAGGGGTTTGAGAGTCAGGAATTGATAACCTCGGATGGCCTTGAGTTCTTCTTCGGACAGGTCGAGGTCGCGCAGCGGAATATCTTTGGTCAGGGCTTCGTTGAGCTTGTCCATGACTTCTTTTTCAAAAGCCTGGGCTTCGCGGTCCGGGCCGGGCTTGGTCTTCTTGATAGATTCATCCAGGCGTGGCAGGCGTTTTTCGATAACTGCTAAATCGGAGAAAGCCAACTCCAGGTCCATCGTCTGAATATCGCGGATAGGGTCAACGCTGCCTTCGGCATGAAGCAAGTTAGGGTCGTCAAAGGCCCGGACCACGTGGACCAGGGCTTCAACCTTTTGAATCAGGTTCAGGCCGGGCAGAGCGCCGGTTTGCCCGGCCCCTTTAGCCATACCGGCTACATCGGTATATTCAACCGTGGCCGGGGTAGTTTTCTTGGGGATAAACATCTCGGTCAGACGGTCTAACCGGGGGTCAGGCACTTTTACGCTGCCGATATTGGGAGCCTGACTGGTTCCATAAGCGCTGGTTTCGGCATTTGAATGCGTCAGGGTATTAAAGACAGTGGTTTTACCGCTTTTCGGAAACCCGATAATTCCTAATGTAAGAGCCATTTCTTCTTTCTAATCGCTTTAAAATTCCAAAATTTATAATGCTTCTGCCGCTACAAGTTGATGTTGAAGCTCGCGCAGAAAAGATTCTACATCGGTAACAATGCCGAGGGTCTGGTGACTGCCCCGGTCGGCCAGTTTCGTCACGACCGAAGGATTAATATCCACGCAAACGGTCCGCACCCGCGCCGGTAACAGGTTGCCTACCGCAATCGAGTGGAGCATGGTCGAAATCATAATCGCAATATCAACATTGCCGATATGCGCCCGCATTGCGTCCTGGCCTTCCAGCACATCGGTGATTACTTCCGGCAGCGGCCCATCGTCACGAATGGAACCACACAGCACGAAAGGAATATTCTTCTTAACTAAAGTATACATCACACCGGACTGCAAAACACCGGCTTCGACCGCCGCTTCGATAGAACCGTAGTAACGAATAGTGTTGATGGCCCGGATGTGGTGCTGGTGGCCTTCTTCCTCGTTCAGGCCGGTATTTAGCGAGATACCCAGGGATGTGCCATAAAGAGCCGTTTCAATATCGTGGGTCGCCAGGGCGTTCCCGGCAAAAAGGACATCTACATAGCCCATTTCGATAATTTTGCTCAGATACCTGGCCGCGCCGGTATGGGCTATCGCCGGACCGCCCACCAGCAAAATCTTGCGGTTGTGGGCTTTAGCCTGGCGCATTTCGTTTACCAGCCCGGCGATAGCCAGTTCTTTGGGCCGTTCGCTCGAAACCGAGCTACCCATAAAAGCAAAGACTTCCCGTTTGCGGTCGCGTTCCATTGGTTCCAGGCGGATACCGGTATGGCCCACTGCAACTAATTCGTCCTTCTTGACGTGCGTAATCGGGATACAGGCGGCACTTAGCTGGCCCTCCGTTTCGCGCAAAACGATGCCACAGTCCATTTCAGTCTTATCAACCGGCAACCACTGGTTGTTAGCCCGGACAAAGGTCTGAAGATTAGTTGTGCTGTAGAAATCGAGCGGGAAAACGCCATCGCGAGGAGCCGGTTTAAACTGACAGTCGCGGTCTTCCAGGATAGTGACACCAACACGCTGGACCAGGCGCAATATCTCTTCCAGGACGGTAGGAGAAGGGGCATTTATCCGCATCAGGCAGTAGCTGGGTTCATCTTTGTGGCGGCCCAGTTCAAATTCTTCAACCTCATAGTTACCGCCGAGGTCCATAATCGTATCCATGACCTGCGGCAAGATATAACTATCTACGATATGTCCCTTTAACTCGATTTTTTGCTCGAACATAGCTCTCTCTTTTTAGTAGAACGTAATGCGTTGAGCGTGCGAACTTCTCAACAAGCACTAAATTTAGCGATTAAATCAGGAATAACCAATTGGATTTGTAATATATTCCTACGTTTAACTTTTAACGTTCTAAGTAGCACGTTTAACGAATAATTTACCGGGTGCTGGTGACTTTTTGCAGGCCGCGAGGCTGGTCCGGGTTGTAGCCCCGCGCCAGGGCCAGGTGCATGGCGAAAAGCTGTCCTGGCACTACGCTCACAATTGGGCTGAGAGCTTCGGGAATGCCGGTCAAGTCGAGCCGGAAGGCGGCATCCCTGGAAGTGGCCCGTTTGAGCAAGCCTTCATCATCACCGATACACATCAGTTCTACACCCCGGCTGGTCAATTTTTCGGCCAGTTCAAGCAAACCGGGAATAGCCGGACCGTTGGCCCCGATTAGAATAGCGGGCAAGCTTTGTTCGGCCAGGGCAAACGGCCCATGCAGGAAGTCAGCGCTAGAATAGGGAGCGGCGAAAATGTAGCTGGTTTCCTTCAGTTTAAGGGCGACTTCCAGGGCAGTCGAGAAGTTATAGCCACGTCCCAGGGTCAGGCAGTGCCGGGCGTTTTTGTAAAGCTCCTGATTTGCCAAATTTTTAAGCCCCTCTTCCAACTGAAGGGCTTTATCTATCGAAGTAGGGATGCGGTCCAGGCCCATTCTTAGACCATTATCGTCGGCCAGTTCAGCCGCCAGGAGAGCCAGCAAGCCCAGTTCCCCGGTGTAGGTCTTGGTCGCTGCGACTGATAATTCCGGCCCGACATTCAGCGGCACAACATCGGCAGCAGCCAGGGCCAGTTCCGAGTCAGGGTTATTGGTCAGAGCCAGGGTCATAGCCCCTTGTTTGCGCCCTTCCTTAATTACGGCCACAATATCCTCGCCACCACCCGATTGAGATACACCGATTACCAGGGCTTTTTTCAGGTTGGGCGGGCGGTGGTAAAGTGTGAAAAGCGAAGGAGCGGCCAGGGAAACCGGCAAGCTGGTAAAAGCTTCAAAAAGATAACGGGCATAGGTCGCGGCATTATCCGAAGTGCCTCGTGCGGCGATAAAAATCAGGTCGGGCTGAAAAGCATTAATCCGCCGAGCAATATTTCTAATAAGAGGCAAACCTTCTTTGAGAGCTTTTTCTACAGCTTTGGGTTGCTCTCGCACCTCATCCCGCATTAAAGTCATTTTTTATCCCTTAAACTTTTTCATAGAACAATAAACGGGCAATGTGAAGAAATATTAAAACTTACATTCAGGCAGTGTAATCCTGGCTTTCGTTACCCGAAGATGCTTTAAGACTTAATCTGTCTTACATTAAACGTTTTATAAACGTTTTACGTTCTATGCTTTAATAATCGTTACCGACCCAGACCCTGGCAGCGGCTATGCCAAAAAGCAGGGTGACGACTGTGGCTGAACCGACACACCACCAGCAAACCGCGTGAATAACGAATAGTTCCATCGCGGTCAGATAAGCCGAGAAAATCAGCCCGCCCAGGGTGGCGACGAACAGGGTTAAATCCAGCCTGGAAGTTGAACCTCTCCCAGAATCAGTACTCAGGGCCGTCTGCCAGCGCCACACTCCCAGGCCCAGTAAACCGAGATAGGCCAGTAAGCCCAGGTAGGAAACCGGTATGCCCCAGTTGGGTGGGAAGTAAGCGTAGGCGCTCCGGTTCACCGTGTCGCAACTCAAATCGGCGGTACAGATAATCGGGGTATAGGTGAAATGCGTCCAGGCCAGGTAGGCGGAAATGCCAAGACCAATCAGCGTTAGAACTATAAAAGCCAGGTCCAACCGGGCAGACCTGCGCGTATTGGAGGCCGGTGGGGCCGCCGTAGCTACCGGGCGACCTTGCACGATAAATTTTTTTGAAGTAATCCGCTCGGCCATACCAGAACCTCTCTTTCGGATACCTTCTTACTTACTTGGCAGAAGCCAGGGCCGACTCAATGGCTGTTTTCAGGGCAGTATAATCGCTACCTTTAACGAGTGCGCCGTTTACGAAGAAGGTCGGCGTACCGCTTACGCCCCGGTTTTGGGCGGTAGTGGCATCGGTAATAGCCTGGGTGCGGTACTTGTTACTGTCCATGCAGCTATTAAAGCTATTGGTATCAAGCTTCAAGGTTTTTGCCAGGGCTTTCAGCCGGTCATTGGACCAGAAGCCGGAGTTTTCACTGGGAGCCTGGTTATCGTAAAGGGCATTGTGATAATCCCAGAAGCGTTTCTGGTCGGAAGCGCAATAAGCGGCCTCGGTAGAGCCATGCGATTCGCGAGTGCCTTTGTTTTGATCCAGGAAAGGAAACTCTCTAAAGACGAATTTAACACCTTTATTGGTGGTTATATAGTCAGCCACAAGTTGCGGCTGGGTCTGCTGCTCCCATTGCTTGCAGAAAGGACACTGGTAATCCCCGAATTCTTCGACGATTACTTTGGCATCGGCGGGACCAAGTTCAAAAGGACGAGCATCGGTAGTGGCCGCCGCTGGAATATTGGTAAAGTTAACCGGCTGGGAAATAGAAATACCTATCACAATCAAGGCAGCCGCGATAACCAGCACGATTGCACCGGTAACAAGCAGTTGAGTCCGGCGGCGTTTCTGGACCCGGCGACGAGCGGCTTCCTGCTTGGGTGTCAACTTTCGACTATTAGAATTGTCGTTGGAAGGGGAAGTATTGGGAGCTTGCCGGGCCGGGTTAGATGCTTGAACGTTGGGTTTCAGATTCTTGGCGGCGCTACGAACCGGGTTAGTCGCCTGCCGGGGTTTATTCTGGTTAGCCATAAAAATTAAAAGAGTCTTTCTTTCACCACTATTAAATTATTACATTGGTCAAATTATAACACAAAAGGAACGGGCAATTTTTGATGCTAAGTTAGCTAGAGGTAAAAATTTAGTTAAATCTTTGAAGGCCAACGGCTTCTAACCCCAAAGTATTGACAGCCCCTCAAAATCAACTTATAATTAATAATATCGCTTTACATTTATGTAAAGTCAGGAAAGGAACACTTCTTTTCATCCTCGGTCTGCTCAAAGGTACAATTGAAAATTTTGCTACACTTCGCGTTTATACTACTCTAAGGTAAATGGATTAGCTTTGTTTTCCAGTTATTCAAAAGGAAAACTTTTCTGTCCAGACGACACCAGGATAAGCGCACTTTAAATTGTGTTGAGGTGAAACAAGCTAACTTCGCCTCATTAGGGGTAAAATAACCCAGGAGAACTTTCTATGGCAAAACAACCTTTGGCAAATCAGCCGGTGTCTGGATTTGCCGACCATTCCGGTCAAAAACAACTTATCCTCATTCTGGTTTTGGGGCTGTCATTATTAGCTCTGCTAGGTCTGGGACTTAGCCAACTACCTGCGGCCCACGGTCAAAGTGCTAACGGCCCTCTTAATTTTGGCAATCAGTTAGTTAACACTATCAGTGGGCCTCAAACAGCCACCTTCATTAATAGCACCGGATTCTCTGCTACCGTAAGCGCCGGTCTTCAAAATGGAACCGATTTCAATACTACAGGTAATACTTGTACCGGGATTATTGCAAATGGTGGACAATGCTCGGTAAACGTGGTCTTTTCACCCAAAACCCCTGGCTTAAAAAATGACTCCGTGAAGTTTAATTATACATACAATGATTTTAGCGATAGCGCTATTGTGCCAGGAGCAAAGCCCAATGCACTGGTAATAGGAAGTAGCAGCACCAATCTACAAGGTAACGGGGTAAACCCACACTCGCCAACTACGACCACCAGTATTGCGCCGCCCTGCGGCAGTCAGATTCAAGGCTACGTACTGGTAGACGGCCAACCCGGAGCAGGCCAGGTTGTGAAGCTAGAAGGTCCATCAAACGACCAGGCAACTATTGGCGCGGGCGGATTCTTCTACTTTAACAATCTTTGCGCCGGTACATTCAAACTCAGCCTGGTTTACGACCACAGCAAGTTTACGGCTGGTACACCGGATAGCCTGACCATCAAGACAGATGGGGTCAACGCCTACCGGGACAATGCCTTCAGCCTTGCGACTATACGGGCAACAACCGCCGCACCTACAACGGCTGTAGTTACAACCGCCGCGCCTACAACGGCTGCCACGGCAACCACTCCGGCAGTCACAACGCCCCCGGCAACCCCGCAATGTCCGGCCAGCTTATTCTCGCCTCCAACCGGCACTAAATTGCGGATTGGCGGGCAGGTAGTCAAGGTAAGTGACACCCGTTCCCTGTTGTGCGTACAGGTATCGGCAGGTGATGTGCTGGTGGACCTTAACGACACGGTAATTATTAATCTGCCAGCCGGTGCAATCGTCAGCCAGTCCAGCGCTAACCTGGGAACGGTTACAACCAGTAACACTACGGTACGCTGGGGCGCTTTCTCGCTAAACCCGAAACAAAGCGCTAACCTGGTGCTTTCGATTGACTCTCCCGGCGGAAATCTGAACGGCAGCA
>JAYSYV010000766.1:0-4693 GCA_043727245.1 Chloroflexota bacterium
CTCAGCCCGGCTTTATCCAGCATAACCTGGACCTGGCGGGTATGTTCGGGCTGGCCGCTGTGCGAGGCGCAGGATAGGGCCAGTTCCGCCGGAGTCAGCCCGAAGGCATCGGCAGCCCCGCTCTCAACCAGGGGAATGGCCTGAAAAGGCTTGGCAGCCGAGCGCAAAAAAGAAACCGAGTCCTGGTCCAGCGGCCCCGAAGTCAGGTGGGCCTGGCCGGTCGCGTCAGCGATGGCAATAAAACCGTTATGGCGGCTTTCGCTAATACCGCCACGGGTTACATGAGCTAAAATTTCCATGCCCGGATGATAACATATATTTCTAGCAGGGACAATTAAACTCCGAATGAATATTATTGTGTAAAGTAAGTCTTTGCGGTTCCCTTTCAAGTTGACATATTATTAGAGTAAGTTCATACTTTAGAAGATGCAATACGATTTACCGAGATAGTTTCTAAACCAATTTACTGACCACTGACTACTAAAATTAATGGTCAAAAAATCGCTTTTCATAGGCGGGAAGCCCAACCTGGCCGGACTCCTGGGCCATTACCGGGAGGACCGGGCCGGTCAGCCCCAGTTTTATTATAACGAACTGGCCGACCGGGCTTCATCCCTGGCCGAACTGCGCCCGGCTCTCCAGGATTTCCTGGACAATCGAATTTCGCTCAATGCTTACATTCGCCAGCTTGCCGACCAGAGCAGGCGAGAACTTTCGGCTGCGCGAGGGCGGGAAACGGGCCGGTACTGGCGGTTTAACAGCGCCGGTCGGCTTTTCCTGGAAAGTTTCTTTAAACTGGCCGGGGCCGCTAACAGCTTTAACGCCGCTGCCGCCGCTTTGCGGGCTTTACTGGTTGCCCCGGCTAACCTGGACGCAGCCAGTCTTCAGCTTGAGAATTTCAGCGCTTTTCTGGCAGAATTAAACCAGCTTGTCCCGGAAGGCCATCCTTTGCGCCCCGGTAATTTGCCTTATGTGGCAAGTTTCCTGTGGTCGGCCCAACGCCCCGAATGGCCGGTCTACCAGCGCGTCAGCCGGGAGCAGCTAGAGCGGCTGGACCGTTTAGTCAAATCCGCCCCTTCCTCCACCGGCCCGGCGGGCCGCTACACCACCTTCTACCTGGCTTTTTTCGGCCTGGCCGCCGACTTTAACCTGACCAATTTCTGGGAACTGGACGGTTTTTTGGCCTGGCTCTCTCGCCGCGAACTTACCACGCACCGCCTGACGAAAGTTCAACCTGTTACAGACCGCAACACCGGCTTACGGGCGCAGCACAAGATTGAAGGGCTGCGGCGTTTGCTGGAACCGGCCCTGCGTAACGTCCTAGGTTCCAGCTTGCGCGGCCTACTGACTGAACCGGACGTGACTACCCGGCTATTGCAGTTTGCCGAAGCGGAGCAGCCCTTCCGGCTGGAATTGCGGCTGAATGCCCAGGGTTATTGGTTGGCCGGGGCCAGTTTTGAGGGCTTTAGCCCGGCAGCCCTGGCGACTGCTGCCGGAGAAACTGTGCTAAAGGAATTACAGGGATTCCTGGTCGAAAGAAAAGAATACCGTTTCTACCGGACCGGTTTAGTGAGCCTGGAACAACCGGTGCAGCCCGACCTTGCCAATGAATTCTGGCTCCTCCGGCCCTGGCCCTTTCAGGCCGGACTATCCTCGGTAGAAGAACTGGTTTCGGAATGGCGCTTGCTCTACCCTTTTTCGCGCCGGTTGAGCGCTCCTTTTGAGGATAACGAACCAGCCGCCGGAGTGTACCTTGAACCGGAGCTTTTATACCCGGAGGAACGAGCGATTCTACCGGCTGTAGCCGAAGCGGCTCTGGCTTACACGGTTGAAGTTCCTGTTGAAGCCGAGCTACAGGCCGGACCACCGCCACCCAACCAGCGCAACGAAGCGGCCTACCAGGAAGTGCAGCGCATTGCCCGGCTCAAAGTTCCGCCACTCACGCCCGACCAGCTTGAAGGTTTGAGCGCCTATATTAAGGAAAGGCTAGTTATCAATCCCGACAAATTAGTCGAACTCATCACTCACCTGGAAGCCGGGCGAAGTTTGCTTTTGTATGGTCCGCCCGGTACAGGCAAGACCCGGCTGGCCCGCCTGATTGCCGGACAGTTGGGCGCTGCCGACCCCGGCTGGGCTTCGGAAAACGAAGCGGCCAATTATACCCTGGCAACCGCTACCGCCGAATGGAGCCAGTACGATACTATCGGAGGCATCCGGCCCGGTCTGGCCGGGGAAGGCAAAAGCAGCCAGAGCCTTTTTTACTATTACGAACCGGGCGTGGTGGCGCGGGCGGCTCTTTGTTGCGAAGAAAGCCTCAAACGCAGTGGGCGGCCCCACTACCTGATTATTGACGAGTTTAACCGGGCCAACCAGGACCGGGCCTTTGGCGAGTTGTTTACCCTCCTGGAATACCGCGACCGGCCTCTTTTACCGGCAGCACGGCTGGGCCGGACAGCGGACCTGTTTATCCCCGAAGCTTTTCGAATTATCGGCACGCTCAACGCTACCGATCGCAACACTCTTTACGAGATGAGCCAGGCTTTGCGCCGACGCTTCGCCATGGTGGAAATTGACCTGCCGAACGCCGCATCCGAACGCCATTTCCTGCCTCGCACCCTGAAGAACCGGCTGCCCTACCTCCAACTCACCCCGGAGGGCGACCTGGCCGACCTGCCTCTGAAAGAAGCCGCCGACCAACTGACCCGCTTCATGGCGGCGGTCCGCCCCGACCCGGCCCAACCGGGGGCCGGAGGTAAAACAGTGGGGACGGCCCCGCTAATCGAAAGCCTGCTGTTTTGCGCGGTGGCCGTAAACTTTTATAAAAACCCCCGCGAAGCCCTGGAAGATGCCATCCAGGCCAACATCCTGCCCCAGCTTGACGGTAGCCCTTCGGCCATCAAACGGGCCTTGAGCGTAGTTTCGCCCGGCGGTCCCCTGGCCGAGTTAAGCCGGGTCCGGGCCGCCCTTCAAAAGATGCTAAATTACCCCCTTTAACCTGATTTGCCCGTCGCTTTGGGATAGAGTATATTGGCTGCGAGAAGTCCGGCTGTGAGTTGGAACCATTTTTGACCTGGAAGGTGTGAGAAGAATAATGAAATTGTGGGGAGGCCGGTTCGAGAAGCCGGTTAATCAAATTGCGGAGGAGTTCGGCGCTTCTATTCCTTTCGACCGGCGGCTCTATCGCGAAGATATTGCCGGCTCGACCGCCCATGCCCGGATGCTGGCTAAACAGGGCATTATTTCAAACGAGGATGCCGACAAGATTGTAGCTGGATTGGAAAGAATCCGCCAGAAGATCGAAAAAGGCGAATTCGATTTCCGGCTCGACCGCGAGGATATTCACCTTAATATTGAAGCCGTGTTAGCCGAAGATATTGGCGAGGCGGCGGGCCGACTGCACACCGGGCGCAGCCGCAACGACCAGATTGCCCTGGATTTCCGCCTCTACGTCTGCCGGAGTATCGGCCAGACCGTTGACCGTATCATGAAGTTGCAAGAAACCCTGGTATCGCTGGCCGAAAAGTGGCACGGTGTAATTATGCCGGGTTACACCCACCTGCAACGCGCCCAGCCGGTCCTGTTGTCGCATCATTTGCTGGCTTATTTTGAAATGTTCCAGCGTGATGCCGGGCGCTTCTCGGATTGCTACGGTCGGACCGATGTTTCCCCTTTAGGCAGCGGTGCGCTGGCCGGAGTGCCTTATCCGCTCGACCGTGATTTCGTGGCCGAGCAACTGGGTATGAGCGCGGTCAGCCGCAACTCGATGGACTCGGTCAGCGACCGCGATTTTGTGGTGGAGTATTTAGCGGCGGCGGCTCTCTGCGCGGTCCATCTCTCGCGCTTTGCCGAAGAAATTATCTTGTGGAGTACCGGCGAGTTTGGCTTCATTGAATTGGACGACTCTTATTCGACCGGCAGTAGCATCATGCCCCAGAAGAAAAACCCAGATATGGCCGAACTGGTGCGCGGCAAGACTGGCCGCATGATCGGCCACCTGACCGCTATCCTGGTGACGCTCAAAGGTTTGCCGCTTTCGTACAACAAGGATATGCAGGAAGACAAAGAGGGGTTCTTTGACGCTTCCGATACCCTGATTGCTTCGCTGACGGTCTTTGAAGGGATGATTGCGACCATGCGGATTAAGGCCGAGGCGATGGCGAAGGGGGCCGATGGTTCGTTTGCTACCGCGACTGACCTGGCTGATTACCTGGTCGGCAAAGGCTTGCCGTTTCGCCAGGCTCATGAAGTAGTCGGGAAATTGGTCCGTTACGCCATTGATCAGAAGAAAACTTTCTCCGACCTGACCCTGGCCGAGTTCAAAGAACTTTCGCCCTTATTTGAAGAAGATGCTCTCAAAATTACCCCGGCTACCTCGATGGCGGCTCGTAACACCTACGGCGGAACTTCTCCCACCCAGGTTACAAACGCTATCGCCGCTTCCAAAACCCTGCTGGACGACACCCGCCAGTGGCTAAAGGGGGTTGGTTATTAATACTGCTTAAAATGGTTATCAGGGAACTATCTTGCCGGGTGTCAGGTCTAAAAGGCTGCATAAAACCGAATATTTTGTCATTCTGAAAGAGCCTATACTAACGAAATGACTTCACATATTACGATTGATTTCCGGGAAAGTGTCCCACTGGAAGAAACTTTCTTTACCTTGTATCAAACTACCGGCTGGAACCAGAGTTAC
>JAYSYV010000767.1:0-1439 GCA_043727245.1 Chloroflexota bacterium
CCTTGCGATAGGTTTATATTTAGCAGGCAGACGCATTTTTAGTTATATAAAAGACCAGAGTAAGATTAACGATTTAAAATTATAGGCTAAAACTTGATTAGAAAGGTACAAATGGAGGTTCCATTTTATTTTAACCCGAAGGTAGAGCAGCGGTTGGAAGTAGAGCCGCTCAGCCTGAATTCACTCGAATTTCACCGCAAATTACCGGGTTATGCCCCTTCGCGACTGGTTAATGCGGCCTCACTGGCCTCCGAACTGAATTTGGGTAATCTCTGGATAAAAGATGAGTCCTGGCGGCTAGGTTTGCCCGCATTTAAAATCCTGGGAGCTTCCTGGGCCACCTACCGGGCGCTGGATGAGCGGTTCGGCCCGTTCAAGCCCTGGCAAACATTGGGCGAAGTTAAAGAACAACTGAAAGCCTTTCAGCCGCTGGCCCTGGCAACGGCGACCGATGGAAATCATGGCCGGGCAGTCGCTCGGATGGCCCGCTGGTTGGGCCTGGAAGCCCGGATATTCGTCCCGGCAGGCACTGTCGAAGCTCGTATTCACGGCATCGAAAGCGAGGGCGCTACTGTCACAGAAGTCCAGGGAACCTATGACGAGGCAGTAGAACTGGCCTCGAAAGAAGCCAACGAGCGCTGCCTGGTAATTTCCGACACTTCCTGGCCGGGTTACGAGGTCGTCCCAGGCTGGATTGCCGAGGGTTATTCGACTATCTTCTGGGAAATCGAAGAAGAACTGAAAGCCTGGGGCGAAACCGGGCCGGACGTAGCCCTGGTCCAGGTTGGTGTCGGAGCGTTGGCGGCGGCGATGGTCCGGCACTACCGCCAACCCGGTCAGACCAGACTGGTGCGCCTGGTGAGCATCGAGCCGGTAGGGGCCGATTGCGCCCTGGTTTCCATGCGGGCCGGTAAAATTGTGACCGTGCCGGGGCCGCACACTTCCATTATGGCGGGTTTAAACTGTGGGACACCTTCGCCGGTAGCCTGGTCGCTGCTATCTGGCGGTATCGACCTGTTTCTGGCGATTGAGGATGCCAGGGCTATCCAGGCCATGCGGAAAATGGCCCAGGTTGAGGTAACTTCCGGTGAAACCGGGGCTTCCGGCCTGGGCGGACTACTTGAGATTATGACCGGCAAAAATTCAACCGAATTGCGGAAAAAGCTGGACCTTACGGCAACCTCGCGGGTCTTAGTAATAAGTACCGAAGGCGCGACGGACCCGGCTAATTACGCCCGGCTAGTCGGCACACACCCCCGGCCTAAGCTAAAGGACCGACCTGATTGAGCAATTCTTTAAGCTGTTGGGGTTTTTACGGCCCAGCCGTGCGGGTCGTTATCGAAATAAATGTAGGCCGGGTGTCCGTCACCCGAAAGGCGCACAATCTCATCCCGCCATTGCTTTAATTCTTCCAGCGTGTAATCATAATAATACATCTG
>JAYSYV010000768.1:0-4686 GCA_043727245.1 Chloroflexota bacterium
CCACCCAGAAAGCCGACACACAAAAAAACAAGCGACCAGGCCACGGAAAATCTCTGGCTGGATGCCCAGGACGAGCAAAGCGTCAAGAGCTTTTTTGAAGCAGTCCAGGCCAGCGAGGGTCGAGTATATGGGCTGGTAAACTTGATTGGCGGCTTCGCGATGGGCGACCCGGTAGCGACACTGCCCCTGGAACTATTCGAGCGGCAAATTGATTTAAACCTGAAATCGGCTTTCCTGCTAACCAAGTACGCCCTCCAGGCCATGACCGAGCCGGAAGGCGGGAAAATCGTACTTTTCGCCAGCCGGGCCGCCGTTGACAAAGGCGCGAACAGCTTTCCCTATAGTGTGTCTAAATTAGGCGTATTGCGGCTGGTGGAAGCAGTCGCCGCCGAGAATCGCGACAAGAATATAAATATCAACGCGGTCCTGCCCAGCATCATTGATACACCGGCCAACCGGGAGGCCATGCCCAAAGCCAGGTTTGAGAATTGGCCCAGGCCGGAGCAAATCGCCAACGTGGTCGCTTTTCTGATTTCGGAAGAAGCCGAATTGATTAACGGGGCTGCCATTCCGGTCTACGGGAAAGCTTAATTTTAGAGGAAACCAAAATTGACTGAACCTTCCTATACAATAAAGCCCGAAACTAAAAACGCGGGGAAATTGAATATCGCCCTGGTCGCGCCGCTGGTGACACCAATAGCCGCGCCTTTCCTGGGAGGAGCGCAGGTCTTACTGCACGACCTGGCCCTGGGACTGGCCGGGCGCGGTCACGATGTTACCATTTTTGCCGCCAGCGGATCGCACCTGGCGGATAAAGACGGAAAAACCCCTGCCAACCTGCACCTGGAAGAAGTCGGGGTAGAACTGGGCGAACTGACTCCGGCGGACTTCCAGAGCATGGGCGAGAACTTTGATGCCGGGGCTTTTTTCCGGCAGGGCGAGCTTTTCTTACAAACCTTTCTAAAGATTAACCGGCCCGGCCAGACCTTCGATATTGCCCATGCCCACGCCTTTGACTGGCCCGCCTACGCCCTGGGACCACTTTCTAAAGTGCCGGTCGTCCACACGGTCCACCTGCCGTCGGTGGACAAGCAGATAAACGCAGCTCTACGCACTACTTACAACGAAACGGGCCGCACTCAGGCCGTGACCGTTTCACAGGCCTGCGCCCGGACCTATGAGGCCGAATTTGCCTTTGACCGGGTAGTTTACAATGGCATAGATACTGCTGTCATCCCCTTTGGGCCGAGCGGTGAAGGGTTTCTGCTGTTCGCAGGACGCATGGCCCCCGAAAAAGGGCCGGACCTGGCGATTGAAATTGCCCGGCAAGCTGGCCGGAAGCTGGTCCTGGCAGGTGGTATTTATGACCGGGCCTTCTTTGAAGAAAAAATCCAGCCTCAACTTGCGGCAGATGCCAACCTGAAATACGTTGGATTACTCGAAAGGACCGCCTTACACCAACTGATGAGCCGGGCCGATGGTCTGCTTTTTCCAAGCCGTTGGGAAGAACCGTTCGGGCTGGTTCTGGCCGAGAGCCTGGCCGCCGGAACCCCTGTCATTAGCTGGCAGCGTGGGGCCGCCCCCGAAATCGTCACGCCCGGTCAGACCGGGGTTTTGCTGCCTTTCATGGATATAGCCGGAGCAGCCCAGGCTGTGCAAGACCTGCACCGGCTGGACCGGCAAGAATGTCGGCGACAGGTTGAAGCTAAATTCAGTCTGGGAAAAATGCTGGACAACTATATTGATTACTATAGAGAGGTTATAGCCCGATGCCAGGCACATTAGAAAATAAGGTGGCAATTGTTACCGGGGCCGGACGAGGTATCGGGGCTGCCACCGCCCGACTTTTTGCCAGGGAAGGCGCAAGAGTGATCCTGGCGAGCCGGGGCGAGTCCGAATTAAACGGAGTAGCGGCCCACATCCAGCAAGCTGGTGGAATATGCCTGGCCGTTCCCACCGATATAAGCGAGGAAAGCCAGGTTTTAAATTTGTTTAGCCGGACCCTGGAAACCTTTGGGCCGGTAGACATCCTAGTCAATAATGCAGCGGTCATTGAAATCCGCGATTTTGTCGAAATGGACCTGGCGACCTGGGAATACGTTATGAGCGTGAATGTGCGCGGACCGTTTTTGTGCAGCCGGGAGGCTTTCCGCCAGATGATTGGCGCTGGCAAGAAAGGCGCGATAGTAAATCTGACCTCACTTTCGGGAGTGCGCGGTCCCGAAAAGTTCCAGGGTTTTAGTTCTTACGTGGTTTCAAAGTACGGCGTATTGGGCCTGAGCGAAATTCTGGCCGTTGAAGGCAAGCCGCACGGTATCCGGGTAAACAGCATCGCGCCTGGGGCCGTAGATACCGTCATGCTGAAAAAAGCCGCCCCTTTTTTGAAAACTTCGACCACCCCGGAGGATATTGCCCGGACTATTTTGTTCCTGGCTGACAATACCCAATCCCACCATATCAGTGGAGCCAATATCGAAATTTTTAGCAACGAGTAAAAAATAGGCCAAAATTAATTGCCCTGGCATTGGATTATTATGATAATATGCAAGAATAGGTAGGTTATTCGGAGTGTTTAACCAGAGCAGTTGCTTAAAAAGTAGCTTACGTCATAACCTAGAATTTGAGGAGCAAATTGATTATCAAGAATACTAACGATGGCACGAACCGGCAACCGTATTTGCGGTGCGATATTACCCTCAGTAATTTGCGAGAGTTACCGCCTTTTTCGACCGGGCCAAAGGGCAGCGAGCTTGAAATACTGCAAGGCATCAAAGCAGCCGGTATCCAGGGGGTCCAGGATGCCAATCCAGAATTATGCCGGAAATTGGGGCTGGGTATCACCGGGTCGAGCCGGGTCAATAAAGTTGGTGAGATAGAGCCGGTCGCGGCCAAAGCCAAAGCGGAAGGGCGCGAGTGCCTGACTTTGCACGTGGGTTGGGGCATGGAGTCCCAGGCCGAATCGTACCGGTTGGTTGAGGATGTTTTAACAACTTCGGTGAAATATGACCTGCCGTTGTATATCGAAAGCCACCGCGCCACCATAACCCAGGACATCTGGCGAACGGTAGAATTAGTTAAAAAATTTCCTGAAATGCGCTTCAACGGCGATTTCTCGCACTGGTATACCGGCCAGGAAATGCCCAACGGCGGTTTCGAGAACAAGGTCGCTTTCCTGGCTCCGGTCTTTGAGCGGGTCCGCTTTATCCAGGCCCGCATCGGTACTTCGGGTGCAATCCAGGTGGATATTGGGGATGGCCGGGACTTAAAACACGTGGAACACCACAAGGAGATGTGGATTCAGAGCTTTGCCGGTTTTCTAAAAACCGCTCGGCCAGGCGATTACCTTTGTTTCGCGCCCGAATTATTATCCCCGACCCATAACTACGCTCGGCTTATAAAGAATTCCTCCGGCGAGATGGTTGAAGAAGGCGACCGCTGGCAGCAAGCCCTACTATACCTGGAACTTGCTAAAGAAGCTTTTGAAAGGGCTAAACAGCGCGTCTAGTTTCTCCATGGGCAGGCTCGATTTCGGAAAGCTGACATTCAACTTGAGATAGGTGTTAGTAAGGCAAGGTGATTTTATGACACATGGCGACATTAATGCCGACGAGGTTTATAATGACCGGGAAATGCTAAACCGATTGGGATATGGCATCTTCGATATAAATTTCGGGAAAAGCGGGGTCGGTTTTGAGAATATAAAAGATTTCTCCTACGTGGTAGCCCAGGACGAAGACCCTAAACTTTACCGCCGGAAAGTCTTTAACCTGATCGGTCATTATTTTCCAAATCCCCTGGCAAAAGTGTTATGGGATAAATTTGTAGATCACAAGTGGGTGCTTTCCGAACGGGCCGGTTATGAAATAGGTCTTAAAGTAGCTGCCGAGGATTGGTTTGAAAACTACAGGCATACATTCTTAAAAGAATGGACTTTCAGCCAGGCTGAGATACCCGAACGTATCCGCAACCAGAGCGAACCAGGCCGAGGAATGCTGGATATAGTGATGGGTCTGATGCTACCCAACTTACGTGACCTGCTAAACGCCGGGTTTAGTGTGACCGATATTGCCCGCGCCGCCATTTCGGAAACGGCCAGACCGGGCTACTGGCGCAAATTGCCCAGCAACAAACCGGCCCGTCGCCGTTTGAAATTCCAACCAAAGTTGCGAATAGGCAAACGCCCCCAGTTATTTGCACATGCTGACAAGGGCAACCGCTCTGACGCAGCGTGGCAAGACGATACTAAATATTTCACAATCCACAAACTAGACCCGGCAGACATCCAGGAAGGCCGCTTTTATGTCCGTCTGCTGGCGAATCTGACTGAGCACGAACCAAAAAGCCCGGAAGAGGCCGAACGACGCTGGCGCGAAATTCTGGAACACAAGTGGTATTTGAGCGAACGCGCCGGACACGATATAGGTATCCAGGTGGCAGCCCTTGATTACTTTCGGCGCTTAAATCTGCTCCAGGAAGCCGAAACCGGCAGCGAAGAATAAAGTTTTAGAATCAAATTTAGTTAGAAACCAGGCTAGAGATTCAGATGTGGTTTGGAAGTTTGGGTTAAACCGGGCGAGAGAGAAATTCCCGGTCGAGACCCCTTTGGTCCCCTCCTCCGCCCCGCATGCGGAGGAGGGGGTAAAGGGGTAGGAGGAGAGATTGTTGTAGTCTATAGGCTGCCATAAG
>JAYSYV010000769.1:0-1434 GCA_043727245.1 Chloroflexota bacterium
TGGAGCAGCGGGACCGGATAGCCCAATTCTTTGAATTCGTAGGCGGAGGAGCCGTCCTGATGCCAGCCTACACTTTGTGAATTGGCAGGTTGGACGGTAGTATCCTCTCAAAAAGTCGGGGCTATCCCAAAGCCGCAACATCGTTTATAATGCTTGAATGTTAGATGAACTAGACCCCTCTCAAATAGAAGACCCGGTCCTCCGTCAGCAACTTGTTACGCTACTCAATTTGCTGGAAAAAGCCCTGTTCGACTATGACCAGCTTAAAGAGGAAAACCGGCACCTTAAAGACGAAATTACGCGCCTTAAAGGTGGTCAGGGTCGTCCTCCCTTCAAACCAGCTAAAAACCCTGCTCCCCTTTCTTCCGAGAAGGAACGGAGTGAAGTTGTTCCCGGCTACACTCGACCACCTAAAAAGGAGCCTAAAAACGCTCGACTTACCATTGATCGCACCGAAATCCTGCCAGTAGACCGCCAAAGTCTGCCCCAGGATGCGGTGTTCAAAGGCCACGAAGAAGTCATCGTCCAGGATGTGTTGTTCCAAACTGAGACCATCCTCTTTCGTAAAGAGAAGTTTTACTCGCCTTCTCAAAGACTAACCTACACTGCCGCTTTGCCCCAGGGCTACACCGGTCAATTTGGGCCTGGTGTCAAAGCCTGGGTCCTCAACCTTTACTTTGCTGGTGGGATGAGTGAGCCCAAACTGCTCGAATTCCTGCACACGGTCGGCCTACAAGTCAGTGCCGGGCAGCTTAGCGACTGGCTGATCCGTGATCAGGGGATGTTCCACGCCGAGAAAGCCGAGGTAGTTAAGGCCGGTATCGCTTCCAGTCCATGGCAACATCTCGACAGTACTGCCACCACATTGTTCGGCCAGACCCAGCATTGCCATATCCTGTGCAATCCGCTCTATACCGCCTATACCACCCTACCTTCTAAAGATCGTTTGAGCCTACTCAAAGTCTTGCTGGGCGGAGTGGCTCCTTTGTTCCGGCTAGAGCCGCGTGCCCTTGCTCTATTAGAAGAAGCTGGAGTAGCAGCCAAATGGCGTAAGCAGTTAGAAGAGCTACCCTTTGAGCAGGATTGGAGTGAGACTGAGCTCGACCAACTGCTGGCAGAGCACCTGCCCAAATTAAAGCCGCACCCGACCAAACTGATTAAAGATGTGCTGGCAATTACCAGTTACCACGCCCGGCTGGACTACCCGGTGATCAAACTTTTAGTCTGTGACGATGCGCCGGTGTTCAATGGCCTAACCAGTGAGTTAGCCCTATGCTGGCTGCACGAGGCCCGTCATTACAAGAAGCTGTTGCCTCAGACCGGCTATGCCAAACGCCGCTACAGTGAGTTTACTACCCAACTCTGGGACTATTACCGCGAATTGTTAGTTTACCGCTCCAAGCCGAGTGACGCTGAAGCTGACCGGCTCTCTAA
>JAYSYV010000770.1:0-4671 GCA_043727245.1 Chloroflexota bacterium
CTTGCCCTGAATAAGCGTAATAACGATGATTATCGCCACCAGGATAAAGCCACCGGCCGCTCCGGCACCATAATTCTGGTTGGTAAAAGCCATGTTATAGAGGTAGACCAGTGGTGGGCGAGCGAGCAAGGCCAGGCCGCTCCTGGAACCTAGAATGTTGAAGAACTCATCAAAAGCCTGGAAAGCCGCGATTAGATTTAAGAGCAGTACGGCAATGGTGGTATTACGCAGGAGCGGGAAGGTTATGCCCCAAAAGGTGGACCAACCCGGCCTGGCCCCATCTACATAAGCCGCTTCATAGAGTTCTTTTGGAATATCCTGAAGCCCGGCCAGATAGAGAATCATGTAAAAGCCGACCTGTAACCAGAGGCGGACCGTAACCAGCACTACCCAGTAATAGGGTGGGTTGGCGGTGCCAATCCAGACAATGGGGTCCAGTCCAAAGAAGCCAATAATATTGTTCACAAAACTGTAGGGCAGCGAGTTGAATAAAGTGACGCGCCAGACCAGCGAAGCTACTACATAAGAGCAGGCTGTGGGCAGGAAAAAGACTGAGCGAAAGAAAGCCTTGGCAAAACGAATACTGTTGACCATTACCGCCAGCCACATCGAAAAGAAAACCGTAATCGGGACGATAAAGAGGGCAAAAATAAGGATAGTTACCATCGAATTACGAAATTGATCGTCCCCGATGATAGTGGCATAATTTTCAAAGCCGACAAAGTTTGTGGGGGTAATGGTGTTGCGGGCATCGAAGAAACTGAGGACCAGGCCCCAACCCATCGGGACATAGGAGAAGACAATCAGACCCAACATCATCGGACCAACGAAGGCCCAGAAAGCCAGGGTGGTTTGCCGCTGGCGTTTGCGCGACCCCTGGCGATTAAGCTTTGTGGTAGCGGCTAAATCCGGCGAAACCGGCGCGAGATTCGTTGAAGCCATAAAACTTAGTCCTCACTGACAATATAAGTTGGTTTTCCGGCCTGATCGGTTTCAATAATCAGGCCGGATTACCCGGCTCAAAATCAATTTTTGGGGTCTATTTAAATTTAGTACTGCTAAAGTATTGATAGACTAATAGTAACTTAGCCTGTCAATACTTTAGCAGAGGAGGAAAGGTTAATAGGTTCTATTTTTTCAGAACTTTGTCTAGCTCGGCCTGAACTTTCTTTTCGGCGGCGGCCAGTTCAGTTTTGGGGTCGGCGTTTTTCTGGACAACATTCGTGAAAGCATCCGTTAAAGCCGTGCCCATCGCCGGGTTCCAGATAGTTAAATCGCCGTAGCCATACTTGGTAGTCAGGTCAACGACCTGGGCAGCCGTGCCGCTCTTGAGGGCGGTCGCGCTGGCGGCGGTACTAATCCGGGGCGGAATGTGGAAGCCGTAAGACAGCGACCAATCCTGCTGGTTCTGAACACTCTTGAGCCAGAGCCAGTTGATATAATCTTTGCCAGCCTGCACGTTTTTGCTCTGGGGGTTGACAAATTCGGACCAGCCACCGCTATAGACGACCTGCTTGCCGCTCGCACTTGCGGCCGGGAAGGCAAAAACGCCAAAGTCGTCAGCCAGCGCTTTCGTGATGCCCGGCATAGCCCACAAGCCGTTCCAGGTCATCGCGGCCAGGTTCTGGTTGAAAGCGGACGGATCCCACCAGTCGGTCGGGGCACCCACTAGCAGTGTATTGGAAGTAGCTAACTCCTTGCCCTTTAGCCAGGCTGCCGCTACGGCATCAGTGTTGAAGGCCGGTTTGTTGCTATCGTCCAGGTACTTGGCTCCGGCAGCATAGACTAGATTTCCGGCCAGGTTTCCGATACCACCGTCATTGCCCAGGTAAAGACCCTTGATTTTGCCACTGTTTAACGTCTTGGACGCTGCGATTAACTCGTCCATTGTGGTGGGTGGTTTAAGCCCAGCTTTATCCAGCATACTCTTGCGGTAGTAGAACAACTGGGGGTCGGTAATCATCTGAATGCCGTAGATTTTACCACCAACGGTGTTACGAGCGATGGCGATTTTGTCGAAATCTTTTTTGATGTCATCGGTGAAAAGGTCGTCGAGGGGCGCAACCTGATTGGACTGGACCATAGAGTTAGTCAGGTGGCCTTCATAAACATCCGGCCCCTGGGGAGTAAGTAGTGCCGCCGCGAGCTTGCTATCGTAGGTATCGCCGGGGATCCACTCGATTTTGACCGTAACGTTAGGGACGACCTTGCTGTAGTCGGCAGCGTATTTAAGGGCGGCCTGCTGAGTGCCTTCTTCACCGTACTGGTGATACCAATGGGTGAGTGTAATCGGGGCCCCGGATGCGGCGGGGGCAGTCGTTGCGGAGGCTCCACTGGCGGCAGTGGTAGCGGTACTTCCACTGGCGCCAGTTGTCGCGGCGGGCGGGGCCGCCGTGTTGTCACCGCAAGCGGCCAGAATAGCCGCGCCACCTACCATTACGGCGGCGGAACTTACAAAGCGCCTCCGGCTGACTCTGTTACCACCTGGGGTTTGATGGTTCTTATAAGCATCACTGCTCATGGTCAATCCTCCTTATCTAGGCTATCATAGCTTTGGCAGATTTATGGCAACCCTTGCCATAAAGGACGGTTAAGGAAAGTGCTTTCCTGATTTTGAATAGCCAAAACCAGGCCAGATGAAACTTAATTATTCATAATTTATAAGCCAAAGCCGCTAAACATATTAAATCGTCTTAAATTTCAGGTTTAATAGCTTACACCAGGCCCATTATTATAAAAAGACGCAATAGAAAGGTGGCATCTCGTTGGTCAGAAACAGTTCATGAAATTAACTAAAACCACAGACTTAGGAAAGCGCTTCGATGAAATTTATTATAAACCAGCCTAAAACAGTTGTCAATAGTTTTACAATACTCATTTTGAAGCCGTAGACTATTGACTTTCAGGTTAAATTAGATTAATCTTTAGAAAAGAGCTTTCCTAACCGAGGTAATCAACTTCTCAATTGTTTATACAATAATATTTAAAAAGATCCTTTATGAGGTTTGTCAAATGGTAGAAACATCCAAAGTGACGATTTATGAGGTGGCAGCTGAAGCAGGTGTTTCAATCAGTACCGTATCGAAAGTACTTTCCAGTAATTCGAGAGTAAATGGCCCCACTCGCGAAAAGGTTTTGAAAGCCGTAAAGCAGCTTAATTATGTGCCAAGCTTGGCTGCTCGCGCAATTGCCAGTGGCCGGACCTCGATTATTGGCTTGCTAAGTCCTTATACCCCTGCTCAATTGTTAGTCGATCCCCATCTCCAGGGCAATATCTGTGGTATTGAAGAAATCCTAAACGAGTATGACTATGCCTTGCTCATAGCGACGGCCAGCCGTGAACACGAACCGGCCACTTCCTACCAGAGATTATTGCGCTCGCGTTATATTGATGGCGCGGTGGTTATGGAAACGCAGGAAAGTAAGTTGCCCGATTTACACCGCCAGCTCTCTTTGCAGCGTTATCCCTGGGTGGTGCTTGGCTACCCGGTTGGGATGGTGCCCTGTTATTGTGTCCATGCCGATGATTTGCAAGGGGCGCAGAGCATGACCGAATACTTAATTTCATTGGGGCACCGCCGGATTGGAATGATTCGAGTTAAGGATAGCGCCTACGCTTCCGAGGAACGAGTGCGGGGGTATCGCCAGATGCTGAATCACAAGGGCCTGGTTTTTGATGAAACCCTGCTCGTAAATTGCAACGATTGGAGCATTGAGGCGGCTTACCGGGTCGCACCGCTACTTTTTAAGCGACCGGACCGTCCGACAGCTATTTTTGCGGTTAATGACCGGCTCGCTTTCGGTCTAATCCAATGGGCCAGGGAACACGGACTGCGGGTGCCGGAAGATGTTTCGGTGGTAGGGTTCGATGACATACCAGCCGCGAAAAACAATTATCCAGCTTTAACGACTGTCCGCCAGCCCTCGGTGGCAATGGGGCACGAAGCAATCAAACTGCTTTTCAAATTACTGGAAGGCGGCACTACTTCCAGCCGGATTGTGGTCGGCATCGAGTTAGTGGTGCGTGCTTCCAGCGGCCCGCCACCACCAAAAGTTTGAAATTTCCTTCTTGCCAGGATTTGTCCAGCGAGATTAATAATGTAAACCGGATGAACTACCAACTCCATCGCAAAATGGTAGGTCCGACTGGAAAATATTATGCTCGGCCGGGACCTAACCTTTTCGGAACCGGCTAATCCGCAGTAATTCTTTCGCTTCAACCCATTTTTCGGTTTTGTCACCGATATGTGTAAAAGTCAATAGGTTTGGCAAAGATCTTTAAAACTTTATTGCCTGTGCTCTAGGCGAAGCCTGCCGCATCTCTTCTAACTTATTGCAAAGCTAAAATTTTGGTAAACTTACGTCTAGCGAGTTTGTAATAAAACTCGGCTACCCTAATTCGTCACTGAAGTTGCTTCTTGCCTTTACCTCACCACCATTGCCACTTTTAATGGTGGTGACGGTGGTGGGATTTTCAGCTTTATGGCCTCTCGCTTAAGCTGGCTTAAATTTTGACCCAGTTTTAAGCGGTCCAGTTCTTGCCGCACAAATTGGGGACCCGTGGTGGCTACTTGGCCAAGGTTAACTATTTCGGGAAGGACGTACGCTTGAACAATATGTAACAAACTTTGTAATGTTAGTACATATAAGTTTAGATTATTGCAAAGCTCT
>JAYSYV010000771.1:0-1432 GCA_043727245.1 Chloroflexota bacterium
AAAAATCTAACGGACTATATCAATAACTTTTTTCAACGTAAAAAAGTCTGGAAGCAACCTTTACTGGCTTTTGGGAAAATAATAAATGGTAAAACTGCCTTACCCCAAACTGAAGGGGCTTCGGCCTCAGCATCAAAGGTTTCTAATTCAGGCCAAATTACGCCTACACCTGGCCGATTAAATAGAGAGGCCCAACTTAAAGTGGATACTTATGCTAAAAGGTTGGCCCGTTTTCAGCAAGTACAGGAGCTGGCCCAAAAGGGGTTAAGTAATCGCCAAATTGCCAGAGAATTAGACCTCAACCGTAACACCATCAACCGCTACATCGGCGCAAATGGGGTCGAGGTCATAGAAAGTAAAATAAAAAAGCCCCGGCCAAGCATCCTTGACCCCTATAAGACTTATCTTTGGCGACGGTGGTTAGAAGAGCAGCCGACGGTCGAACAATTGCATAGTGAAGTAAATGACCAGGGCTATAGTGGTTCGACTGGACCAATTCGAGCCTATCTGGCCGCTTTGCGTCCAGTACCATACTGGAGTGCTACCCGTGCTAAAGAACGCCGTTTTCTTACCCCACAAGATTTACCAGAGGTGGCTTACCAGCAAAAACTTAGCAGCCGGGAAGCTGCCTGGTTAATCTTTAAGCTGGACGAGGATGAGGGAAAGGAGGAACTCAAGGAGGAGGAGCGCTATTTATTAAAGCAACTACTACAATCGAATGGTGAAGTAAGTCAGGTGTACCAATTGGTACAAGAATTCCGGAAGATAGTACGAGAAAAACGAGGAGTAGAATTAGATAGTTGGTTAGAAAGAGCTAAAGCAACTGGCATAAAAGAATTGCTAAGTTTCAGCCGCGGGATAGAACAGGACCAGGCAGCGGTAACGGCGGGATTAACCTTAGAATATTCAAATGGACAGTTAGAAGGTCAGGTAAATCGGGTAAAAAATATCAAACGACAAATGTTTGGGAGGGCTAAGTTTAAGCTTTTGCGGATACGAATATTAGGGACAAGTTAGGGTTAGGGTAGTAAGGGCTAGGGTAGTAAGGGCTATATTAAGCGAGAGAATTGATACTAATAAATTTGGTACACTCTCAAACGACAGCTTTTTCAGCAAAAGTGAGCCAGAACCACTTTTACACGTATCCTGTTTCATGGTGAACTTCGTCACTTTCTTTTGAGCTGGCTAAAAAAACAAGGGATAGACGATGCTTTAATTCAGCCTTACTCCGGTCATGCCAGCCGCCAGTCCCTGGAGCTTTATTCAAAACTAGCCCTTGCAGATGCTCAGAAGGAATATAACGCTGTAATCGGGCGCTTCCCGGTATGATTTGAGAAGCTAAATAAATAAGTTGTTAGTGCTGTAGGGTAGAAAACATTGCTTTAGCTAAATCATTTGAGGAGTCAGAGGGAATGTAGTGTCATAATTACAT
>JAYSYV010000772.1:0-1431 GCA_043727245.1 Chloroflexota bacterium
GAACTGACTAACACCCTTAATGCGCTGGTTACTCCGCATGTACTTGAAGATAGCACTACTAATATCTCTTCAATTTTTAATCCTTCCAGCCTGTCCTCGTCGTCACCCGTCCTGGCCCTGGCTCAAGCTCAATATGAAACTCTTGAAACCGGTCCTGGTAAATTGGCAGCCGCCCGGAGCCAGAGAGATAATGAACCGGAACCAGAAATAGACCTCGGTAAAGCTTTTGTTGCGGAAAGTGCGATCCGGCAAATCAATGGTATTTTAAGAAACCCTGAAATTGCCTCCACTAAAGGTGTACATGTATTAAGCAGCGCCTGGTATCACGCCACCCGCGAAGCTTTGTCACACAACACTTTCAAAAAGACCGAGGATTCTCCCTGGCCGACTGCCCTTATAAATAAAGGTGGGGCCAGCGGTAAAGCACAGCTCGTACCGCCCGCCATAGAAAATCACCCTCTAATGCCCGCTGAAGATCAGAACCGCTGGGCCCAACTCATGTGGAAACAACGCCAGGAACTGTCCGATCTTGATGCGGACGCCCTTGATATGCTCTGCCATTTCTGGCTCTTACAGGCCAAAAAGCCGGAGGATAGCGCTGTAGCGGTAGTAGACGAATTTTTAGAGATGCGGGGCCTTCAAAAGAAAATGAGCGGTAACGGCCGGAGAGGCGGTTACATGCCGGACCAGCGGCTGGAAATGCTTAAAGCCCTTTCTCACATCCAAAGTATATGGCTTAATTTCGGCCAGATAGAAATTTTTGAGGAGAAAGAAAGGCGGGGCAAGAAGGGCAAATCCCAATCTGTAAACAGGGAAGTTCAAAGCCGGGCGTTCGTTGTAACCGATAGGCTGGGCCAGCTTAATATGGACGGCTACATGGACGTGGA
The DNA here is from genome assembly GCA_043727245.1 of Chloroflexota bacterium. Taxonomy (GTDB): domain Bacteria; phylum Chloroflexota; class Chloroflexia; order Chloroheliales; family Chloroheliaceae; genus 54-19. Next base: position 888 of record JAYSYV010000772.1, read on the forward strand.
GAGATTTATATACCGCCCCGGTGAAATTTTTGCCAAATTCCTTTTTGGGCCCGGGCGCCAAACCGCCCTTCTCTCAGCCCAGGCTATTCAATATGATCCGCTGCGCCAGAAATGGGAAAAGAGGCTGGCCCAGTATTTAAGCTGGCAGTGGCGAATTCAGGCTAACCGGGCCGACTTCAGCCGGCCTTACCGGGTGGAGACGCTCTTAAAAGCAGTTGGAGATGAAATAAACGTTCAGCGTCCCCAGCTGGTCCGGGACCGCCTGGAGAAGGCCCTTGACCGGTTACAGCAAGACGAGGTAATTTCCTCCTGGGAGTACGACCGCTGGGACGAGAGGCTTACAGAACGCCAGAAATGGTTGGACGGGTGGCTGGATGCTACTGTTCTCATAGAGCCTCCTAATAGCATCCGGGAAACTTATAAAAGCCTCATTCGAAATGGTGGGAACAACAACACTGGTAGTGAGCAACATGCTGCCGCGTCTTCTCGCCAGATGGCCCGGCCGCCCAAAAAATCCATCGTGCATTCTTTAGAGAGCGAGAAC
>JAYSYV010000773.1:0-1431 GCA_043727245.1 Chloroflexota bacterium
GCGGCGATACCAAAGATCAACCGGGCTTTTACTTTAATCTTCTGGCAATATCGGTAACTACGGTAATACAACCAGAACAGACCGCAAGCTGCAACAGTAAACATGATTGCATCAAACCAGTAGGTATAAGCAAAATCGGGATGTAGACCGGTAAGAGTGTTAAAAGCAACCGGAAGTTCCAAATATTTGGTCCATCCGATAAGGTCAGGCATAAGTGAAGGTACAGCGTCAAGATGGGCAGACCCGCTGAACAATAAAAGGTATAACAAGAAACTACCGGCGGCGGTCCGGAGCAAGAAAGAGTGCCAATTTGACCGGGTTGAGGGCGGTTGCATTTCTTCACTATTACTGGCCGGTTTGAGTGGTTTTCCAGTTAAAGACATAATAAATCAGGCACTTTCAATGTTAATTAGTTAACTTATTAATTTTGAGTTTCAGGCTCAGGCGGGGTCTCTTTCTCAGCATCCGGGGACCGCTGACGACCAAGATAGGTCCGGGTTGTTTTCAGAGATGGAACGGGGCTGCCCCGGAACCAGCCATAGCCGTAGCCGCATAAGGTGGCGTAGGTTGAGAGAGTTTTAAGGGGTCGAAAGCCAAAAACCAGTTTGCGTTCCTGGTCAAAATAGTAATGTACGAAAAAAGCTACCGGCAAGGCCAGCGGCAAAGCCGCCAGGAACAATTTGCCGTACCAGCGGTCCAGCGGCAACACGGCCATACCTCGCTGCGGGTTCTTGCGGGCTTCCAGGGCGTGACCTATTCCATACTTAAAACTCTTGCGCAAGAGAATCGAGATACCGGAGGGTGGATCGTGATAAACCCAGCAGTTACCGGCTATAAATAATCGGTAGCCATTGCGCCGCACCCGGTAGAAGAATTCGGTATCCTCGCCGGTAAGCAATGTTTCATCAAAGCCACCCACTTGCTCGAAAACTTCCCGCCGGACGGCGCAGCAGGTGGTAGTGACTGCGGTATAGCCGTAGCCTTCCAGGGGAGGATTACTTTCCAGATCAACCGGCTCAACCGGGTAAATCATGCGTGGCACCTGGCGAGCAACCGCCTTTTGAAACGAAGTCGCCGCCGGGGGTACTAATTTAGAACTGCCGGAAATAGCTATCGACAGGTTGGTTTCTAACAACTTTACCAGGGTTTCAATGGTGATAGCACTACCCAAATAAGCGTCATCATCTATAAAGAGCAGAATATCGCCTTTTGCCCGGCTGGCCCCAACATTGCGAGCGCGGGCGGCCGGAGAAACTCCTCGCACGACCTGGAGTTCAATATTCTTCAAAGTTTGCCGGGCAATACTTTCACGCAAGCGGGTGATTTCACCGGTCCAGGATGGAATTATTATGGATATAAGCGGCATAGTATTCTCAGGCTAAAAGGTCTAATCCCAGAAAATACGATTATACTCGAAGAATTTGAAATATG
>JAYSYV010000774.1:0-1430 GCA_043727245.1 Chloroflexota bacterium
CCGGCAAAAAAAGCCGTGTTCAGGGCTTCGGTAGGGGCTGTTAGAAAGGCTCCGTTGGGGTTAGCCAGGAAATGGTCGAGGTATAGGCTGTGTTCGGTCGCCAGGCTGGAAGTGAGTGCAAAGAGGTTACGGCTGGCCGGGGCGCTCCGGCTGATTGGTTGGGCGGTCAGAAAATAAAGCAGGGCAAATCCCACAAAGACCAGCAGTAGGTTGAGCCATTCCCGGTTGAGGCTGGATGAGGCTGGCGCATCAGGCAAAACCTCGGCAGACTTTATCGTGTTGAAGGGTTTAGGGTCGGTTTTCAAAAGGGTCACTACCTGTTTCTAGCTTAATGTAACTGCCAGATAATAGCACATCTTGAAACTGACAGCTATCTTTTTATAGGATAGCTATCAGTTTTTAACCGGGATAAATAATTGTAACTATTTTTTGAACTAATCCGCCTAAGCTTTATCTGCCGGTAGGAGCTAGTAAAGCCTTTGCACCGAGAGCTTTCAACGCTCATCCTGGCAATTGTAATCGGCTTGCTAAACTTAGTTAATGATTTCATAACAGCATGTTTCTCTGATATTGAACCAATTCCAACCTCAAAATGTTTCAAAGTTGGTTCAATCATTTCGATTTTTGCTATAGTAGTTTATTAAATATGTTACATCCATTTATTATTGTTAAACCAAAAACCTGAATCAAAGGCAATTCAGGTTTTATTTTAGATGCTAAGTATTAAGCTTTAACTGCCAGGTTGCCTGGAATTACCTGGTAACAATCGTTGGCAGGTTAAAGGGCAAATTCAGCAGAGCCACGTAAATCAGGCCGAGCGCGATAATAATCATTGGAACCATTAATACCAGGGCGGCGGCAGCATTATTATCGTGGACGATTTCGTAAATGACCCCTTTATCTTTTTCGTCGGCTTCGCCCAGCGCCCGGTTCCACCTTACAAAGAGGCTGTCCGCGATGAATATCCAACTGGAACAGAGAACAATAAAGAGTACAATCCAGGGAGCGGTCGAAGCAATCACCGCCAGAATTTCGCGAGAATTATCCAGAAACACATTTGATTTAACACTATTTCGCAGGGCCGTATCTAGCACTCCGGCCAGGAAACCCACTACCAGGATAATCACCAGCGCCATAACGATATAAACTATTACTCGCCGTCCTTCTTTACGTTCCACCGTGTTGTCAACATTCGGTGTATTACGCCGTTTGGTGGGAGATTGCTGCGCCATAGACCTCGCCTCCTTGTTTTTGGTTAGCTGTTGTTTATCTTTTTTTGTTTGGGCCGATTTGATGCTACCTCTATATAATAGCATATTAAAGCCAATTGAAAGCCCTACTTTGGTTCTGAAAATAAAAAAACCGGTCTGCAAGGCGCGAACCGGTTTTTTTTATCAAAACTATTTAGACTGGTTTAACCTGTTCCTTGT
>JAYSYV010000775.1:0-4657 GCA_043727245.1 Chloroflexota bacterium
TTGCCGCAGTTAAAGCACTTCCAGCTGTTCGTGCCGGGCCAAACTGTAAGGCACTGCCCATTCTTACTGTCATGGACGCCGTCATGGCTTCCCTGGTAAATATTTATACCTTGGGGTTTTAGACTTGGATGCAAATCACGAGCAACTGCTACCAGATCAAGGCGTGATTTAATTTCCATCAGATAGTTAAGTGAGTTTTTAGCTTCAGCCGGTTCATCTAATGCCGAGTTTTTGTTATTACTACTACTCAGGACATTATTCACTCGATTTTCCTACATTTCAGATTTCTTTGGCCTCCTAAGGTAAAAAAGCTTAACGGCAACTTTAAGTTTTGCTTTGGAAATTGCCATTAAGCTGTTATCCCATTCATAATTTTTGACTAAAATCCTGTGCTTGAAAGTGGCTCCTGCCTAGAATAAGATAATTCAGATCAACTGCCAGAACCTTGCATATACGCCGGGTTAACAGACTGTCGGGCTTGATTATTATTTTCCTATTGCAGTAATTTCCAATGCACTGAGGTGATCTCTGCACCTGTTCGGTCAGCCAGCGGCGAGATTTACCAAGCTCTCTTAACCGCCGGTCAATCGGATACAGTCTTTTGTTTTCCAGGTTTTTGTTTAACCTGTTAGAACCTCCTTTCCCATGATTACTGGAGTTAGAAGCAGGGAAAGCCTTGAAGTCTGCAGAAGGAAAGTAAAGAATTTTAGTGCCTTTTTTAGCTAGTCCCATAACTCTGGCTCCTTGTATTACGGTAGTTATTTCCAGGTTTTTGTAGCTACGTAATGCAAAACATAATCTCTGATACTATAAGGTCAATACCTAATTTCAAATTTCTGTGGTGTTGTTTTTCGTTCCCTGTGATAGAATATTTGACATTAGTTAAAAGAAAAGAATTGTCTTAGATTTTCGGTTGACGAAATTAAAACTTCAATTCATAAGGGTCAGATTCACTACACTTTATCTTCGATATAGTGGCGTAAATCCGAGTTCTGCTATGTTTACAGGGTTGATACGGGGTGAAGAAAGAATGAAGCTTGGAGCAAAAATCAAACAACTGCGGGAAGCAAGAAAGTGGACGTAACTTGACCTTGCTCGTAATTCATCTTTAACTCGAAGTCACATCTCTCACATTGAGAATAACCAGATCACAAATCCGGGAGCCGAAGCGATTGTCCGTCTTGCAAAGGCTTTAGAGGTAGGTGAAGATATGTTATTTGAAGCGCCCGGCATCAAATCATTGCGGCTTTCAAGTGATCCTATAGGTTCTGCTATTCAGGATCCCGAGCTAAGGAGATGGATTACGGCTGAAAATATAAACAGTTTACCCGTTATTTTGCAAAGATTTATTGCCGCCACAATTCGGGACTATATAGAAAGAAAACAAATTTCTCCAGTAGTTATAGACCATGCGATTAGTATTGCAAAGGAGCAGGCAAACGAGGCACTATTAAAAGCCGCTGCAAACCCTGAAGCAAATCCTGATTACCACAAGCAGATAAAAGCCAGATTGGATACCCCGGAAGAAGTAGTTAATTTTATCAGACGTCTTAAAGCAGGTGCATTTGCAGTAGCGAGCGGGTTAGCCCTTCCTGCAGGAGGAAAAGCGATTTGTTTTTTCTGGCCCAAGGCGGCCCCGGATATCAAAGAAAATTTCAGAAAACTTGAAGCCTTCTTCAGGAAAGGTTCAAACGATCGGTGGGAAGCAGATGTACTGGTGAACTGGATGCACAGCCTGCCTGATAATGCTGTAACTGGAAACACAATGAATCCTACCGACCAGACTATTATAAGAATGGATCTTGTTTTTACGAGAGGAGATGGTGAGAAAGCAAAAATTGATTTCTGGTTTGATGGAAGAAGTCAGTTCGAGTTACTCAAAACCATATACCATAGTGAAAATATTGTGCTTATACCTGAAGCTTTCAGGTTTAATATGAATGTTACCGGCATACCACCAGTAGCTTTAAATAATGTTACGTTGGATGGGCTTGGAAAATATCTGGCAAGCTTTGCTCGCCTAAACAAGTTGGATGAACCTGGCCTTGTTGCAAAATACCCTCCAGAACCTCCGAGAAAAGTTGTACTGCCGGAAGAAACCGACAATGATGAGAGACCGGACAAAAATATCCAGGCCCAAACAAAATTTGTAAAAGCATAGTTAAACGTGGTTTTGCAATTATATTTTGCAACCCGGAAACATTACATCAAAACCTTGAATGAAGTGAATAATTTTATTAAACAAGCTAATTCCTCTGGATATTAGGTTAACTCAACAAATTTAGGACATTGGTTAGACAATCAATCGGTTTGAAATGCAAGATATAATTTTGAAGCAATCTGGCGCGACCCAGGGAACTCGCCTTTAATACCCTTACATATCTCAAGATAAGGGGCAATATCTTTGCATAACTCTATAAGTTGTTATCTTTCTCTATTATGTAAACCGATTTTTCTAAGTTCCTTTGGGTAATGTCCAAAGTGTTATAATGTAGCTGGTTAAAATAGCGGGGACAAATTAGAGACATAAAGCAGCAGTTTAATGGAACTGGTTTTCCTCGATATCAGTGTTCTGATGAAATTATACATTACCGAAGTTAACTCTATCTGGTTTAGGACTTACGTTAGAACCATTTAAAATCATCCTTAAAGAGGAGAAAATTGATAGTCCTGCATGCTATATGGGACAATTCTACCCTGGACAAACCTGGTCTGTATATCTGGGCTGAAAATTCTACCTTTACTCAAAAATCGGACCGGCTCACCTCTACTAGACGGAAATCTTCCAAAACAAAAGCTGCCTCGCCAAGTTTGCATCCTTTCACGGCCCCGGCGGATTTCTTAAAGCTCACTTTAACGGAAGTTATCCCGGCTAAATTCCTGGATGAGGCTATTGCACATACTTTTACTTTAAGACTGCCTTCGGATAGCGGCGGGCCGCTACCTTCGCCCGAACTGATTATGGAACAGGAAAAGGTTAGAACCGGAATGGTTGAACTGGCCGGTTGGGAAATACTCGGCCTGGCTTTTACACCGGAGCAGGGATTGGACCTCCTGTTAAAGCTCCCGGCCCAGACTGCCAATAATGTTACTTTTGGCAGCTCTATTCGCTTCTGGGCAGAAGCCGCTAAATTCTTCCTAGAACTGCTGGTCCGCCAAAGTTTTGAACCGGCTATACTTAAAACTCAAAATAATGGGAAAACAGCTTACCGGGCTGGCTGGAAAATCGAGTTGTATAAGGAAGCCGACCAGTCCCGCCTGGAAACTCTGCAAAAAGCTATGCCGCCGGTTTGCCGGGCATTTATTCCAAACCCCTCCTCTTCAAAATCGGCCGGGACCGGACAAACTGCTCATCCGGTAACACATCCGATAACACCCTCGGAATTATTAAACGATTTTCTCAACCAGACGCTGGAAGCGACCCTGCAACGCAACTTCCAGGCTGCCACAGGCAAGGTAGTCCCTTTGGTAAAAAACGGCCCGCAAAGAGTTACTGGCGACTTACCGGCTCAGTGGGTGAAAGGGCTTTATTCCTATGGTGAAACCGTCCTGATTGCACCACCTGCTGAAATGAAGACTTTCCTGGGGCAAGTAGAAGGCTGGCTCGGCCAGTTAAAGCCGGTGGACAGCACCACTCCTTTCCGCACCTGCTTTAAACTTGAGCCTATTCCACAGGATAGTAGTGAAAAGGAAGAATTTGTCACTGGCGGAAGATTAAACCGGGTTGGTCCTTCGGCCCCTCCTCCCTGGCTGCTGACTTTTTATTTACAGGCTAACAGCGACCGCAGCCTGCTTATTGAGGCCGACCAGGTCTGGCGAGAACGTTCAGGGACGCTGACTTTTCTTAAACGCCAGTTCGAGAACCCGCAGGAACGACTGCTGGCCGACCTGGGAAAAGCATCTCGAATGTACCCAACCCTGGAAAAAAGCCTTAAATCGGCCCGGCCGGTCGGCCTGACCCTCAGTACCGAGGAAGCTTATACTTTCCTGCGCCAGTCGGCCCCGCTGCTCGAACAGAGCGGCTTCGGGGTAATCCTACCACCCTGGTGGACCAAACCTTCCCAGAAACTCGGCCTGAAGTTGCGCTTGAAATCAAAAGGCGAGGGTAAAGTAAGCAGCGGCCTGTTGAGCAAGGAAAAGCTGGTCGAGTACGACTGGCAAATCGCCCTGGGCGACCAACCGCTGACCATGACCGAGTTTGAAAAGTTAGCGCAGCTAAAAGTTCCACTGGTCCAGTTGCGAGGCCAGTGGGTAGAACTGCGCCCGGAGCAGATTGAAGCCGCAATTGCCTTCTTTGATAAGCAGCAGGCTAAAGGCCACATGAGCCTGGAAGACGCTCTTAAATTGGGATTGAGCCAGGACGGGCTAAATAACGTTGATGGATTGAGCGTTAATGGGGTGGAAACTGACGGCTGGATCAGTGAATTATTGGAAAAGCTTTCCTACAGTTCAAAGATTGCCGATATTCCCCAACCGGCCGGGTTGCGGGCAAACTTGCGGCCTTACCAGCTAAAGGGCCTTTCCTGGCTGAGTTTTCTTAAACAGTACGAACTGGGAGCCTGCCTGGCCGACGATATGGGGCTGGGTAAAACCATCCAGCTAATTAGCCTGCTGCTTTACGAACGAGAAAGTGGACTTGAAAACAATGACAGTGGTA
>JAYSYV010000776.1:0-4641 GCA_043727245.1 Chloroflexota bacterium
GAAGTCAGGTTGACCGCTGCCGGAACACAGGTGTAAATTCGCACATCGTCAATTTCCCAACCAACTGAGCCACCGTTGCCGGGGTCGGTTCCCAGGCGAAAGCGGAATTGAACCGGCTGGCCGCTGAGTGAGCTAAGGTCGGCCCGGCTCGAATAATATCCCTTACTGATGCCTACAAAAGCGGCTCGGTCTTTTAGGGGATTATCTACTGAATCAGTTATCGCCCCGTTATAACCGTTGTTGCTGAACAATGGTTGCAAATCATTCCAGTTAGTGCCGCTATTCAGGCTGTATTCCACTACACCGCCATCATAATTGGTTACAGTATTAGCCTCAAGACCTTCGGCATGGCGGAAATGCAAGAAAGCGTTGGCGGGTAATACCACACTCGAATTCATTCTTATATTCGAGTCGGATTTAGCGGCATTAAACCCCCACATCGAATGCTGACCACTGGTGGCATAGCCGCTATCGTAGTAAGTCCAGGCGTTGGGGCCAGTAATAGCTGAACTGGTCCAGTAGCCGCTGCCCGGATTTTCCACGTTATCGAAGAAAAGGTTGCTCGGTAGCTGTCTGGGGGCGCAAATCGGAGCTTCAGCGGGAGAGCCGCTCGGCGTGAGATTCATCTCGGTGGCATCCACCACCTTTTTAACCTGCTGGCAGTCGTTCTGGGAAACGCCGTAAGTGCCAACCAGGTTTTTGCAAGCCTGTTGCAGGTAATCGTACATATCCTGGTAATCGCTGCCTGAAGTAAGCAGATGAGTTTCCAGTTCGTAATAGATACGGGCCACTTTATCAACGCCCAGCCCGGTGATAGTCTGGCCGTTAAAACTGCCGCCCGTTTCGCCGGATGTTCCGTCGGTCATCAGGTAGACCGCTTTGTTATTTACTCCGCTGTTGGTATGCACGCCGCCGCTATCGGCCTCGTTATTATAATAATAAGGGCTGCTAATTTTGTCGGGATCGCCGTAGAGGGGAGGATTTTTCAGGCTACGAATGGCTCCTATCGGCAAATCCTGGCCCATTAACCAGCGTTCGTTTGGAATTTTGGTTCCGTAGGTCAAATCTATCAGCTCGCCAAATGTATCGGAAAGCGATTCGTTGATAGCCCCGGATTGGTAATAATAATTCAGGTTTGAAGTAAACTCGGTGACACCGTGGGTCAATTCGTGGCCTACCACATCTAAAGCCGAGGCAAAACCGGCTCCATAGAAAATAGCGCTTCCGCTCCAGAAGGCATTGTTGTAAGGGCAACCGGTCAGGCATATGCGAACGGTGGACCGGATGGGCAGACCATAGCCGTCCAGGCTGTCGCGGCCAAATTTACTCATATAAAAATCGTAGGTCTGGCCGGAGTAGTCGTAAGCCAGGTTTACATCGGTTACGCCGGTCGCCGGTCCGCCTTCCTGACGGGCCAGGGTCGGTTGGGCTGTCGAACAATTTGGCGGCTGCCCTGTTACATTATTCTGGTCGCAGACATAGCGCGTTTTAGCATCGGCAATCTGGTTAAAATGCAGCACAATCCCGCCGGTCCGAGCGTCCACCAGCACTATCTCGCGGAGCGGTTTATTCTGGAAAGAGGGACTGCCGGGGGCATTGCTTACTTCGGTCTTCCAGACCAGTTTGCTGCCCGGTAGGCCCGTCCCACCCAGCAACTTCTGGTCGGCAACCCATAATTCCGGCTCAATGGCGTTTAACTCGGTCGGGGCTAACCGGTTGTATTTGGCAATAGCGGCCAGGGCTTCAGCCTGGGCCTGGGCCGCAGTGATGGCAGGTTGAGTACTGAGGGCCAGGTCTGGTAACAATTCGCCCCCGGCTGAAAGTACCTGCCGGTTTGAATCTATCTGCACGATTAATTCCCCGGCCAGCACCGGCACGCCCTGGTATTGCTGCTGAAAGCGGATAAAGGTTTTCCCCTGGTTGGCCTTTAAATTCTGCTTGATATGAAGTTCGGTGGCCTGGTCTTTGAGGCCAAACAAAGCCCCGTAATCGGTCATGAAACTGCGGGCGGCCTGTTCGGGTGAGGCGGTAGAAGCCAGAGCAGATGGTTTCGGCAATGGCTGTCCCGGTTCGGTCCCAACATAACGGACTTTGCCGGTCCCGGTGTGGCAGGAAATGGTTGCTTTAGTGCCTGCCGCCTGTTTTAGCCGGGTCAGTAATTTCTGGCTTTGGGCCGGGCCAACACCCCCACAGTCCGCACCGGGCGGTGGGGCAATAGGGGCGGCGCTGGCTACTTCATTTATTGGAACCGCTTTAGCCTGGCCGGTCGGGTCCAATAAGCCTAAAACCAGTTCCAGAATCAGGATTGTAATTATTCCAAAAACTCTGTATCGTAACCTTCTATACCCTGATGCCAATGTGTGGACCTTTCCGCTTTTAACTAGCTCTATGTGCCAGGAAATACAAGCTATTATCCGTTAGTAGCAGGCGAAATACTGTCACCCGTTTTTCCTATTCCTGATGTATTAGCGTTACATAACATTTTTTGGTAAAATAGAAGCAGTTCCCCGGCATGAGCAGTTCGGATAGTTTAAAAGTATTTTCTGGTGATTTAGCCAGAAATAAAGTTTAGCCGGGATATTAGTAGCGATCAGCTTAGAGGGAAATTTCAGTGACGGACTTCGCCAGGCTTTATTACTATACCCAACAATTACTAATTTTTTCGGACGTTTTAGATGACCCACCCGGCCAGGCGTTTGTCCGGCTTTTGCAAGGTCTGGCTTTACCGCACCCTAACCCGACCCAGCTATCGCGTGATTATGCGCGGTTGTTTTATTTACTGGCCGAAGAAGCCGAGCTTTATCACGGTGAGATGGTCGGCAACGGCTGGCAAAATCATCTGCTGGACCGGCTGTTGGATAGCCGGGGCATCATCGCCCGCAAAGCCCAACTTGTGTTTCGCAAACCGGCTGCCAGCACCGCTACCCAGCTTGTGGTTATTGAGGCGGAATACCCCCTGGGTATGGGTTTGATTTCAGCCGGTGGTCACGACCTGACCCGCCTTAAAGCTCTTTACCAGCTTAATGCCACGGAGTTGGCCCTGAAAGTCCGGCAGCTTACCGATAATGCCGATTTACCGGCCTGGAGCGCTTTTAAGGGGCTGGGTCCGGCAGACGAGAAGGGCCGCGAAAGCCGCCGCTATGCCTTAAAGAAAGCCCTGGTTGAGGCTAAAGATTGGGCCTTTTTGTTGGACGAACTCTTTACCTTTTACAGAGATAACGACCCCAGTGAATTTAATCGCTTCCCGGCTTTCCGCTGGCGGCGCGATGCTCAAAACTCGCAGGGTGGCCGCTTTGAGCCGGTCCGCGACCTGGACGACCAACGCTTTGAGAATCTGGTCGGTTATGAAAAAGAGCGCAATATTATTATCGCCAATACCGAGCAATTCGTCGCCGGGTTGTCCGCCAACCATGCCCTGCTTTATGGGGCGCGTGGGACTGGCAAAAGCTCTACTGTCAAAGCATTATTGCCCCGCTTTGCCGAACAGGGCTTGCGCCTGGTGGAAGTAATGAAAAACGAACTAGCCGATTTCCCCCTGATTGTCGAGCTTTTGCGCGAAAGACCGGAGAAGTTTATTCTCTTTGTGGACGACCTCTCTTTTGAGGCGGACGAGTCGTCTTATAAAGATTTGAAGGCTCTTTTAGAAGGTCGCCTGGAAGCCCGGCCCCGTAATTTACTGATTTATGCCACCAGCAATCGCCGCCACCTGATTAAAGAACAGTTCAGCGATAATGCCCAACTGGGCAACGACGAAGTTAACGCCTGGGATACGGTCGAGGAGAAGCTTTCGCTCTCGGACCGCTTTGGTCTGATGGTAACTTTTATGACTCCTAACCAGCAGCAATACCTGGCGATTGTCAGCGGTCTGGCCGAGCAAGCCGGGCTTGAACTCGACCCCGAAGACTTGCGGCGGCGGGCTTTGCGCTGGGAATTGAGCCATAGTGGCCGTTCGGGCCGCACCGCCCGCCAATTCATTGACCAATTGACCGGCGAATTGGGGTTGAAACAAGCGAAAGAATAAGTAGTGACTGGTAACAAAGATACGGTTATAGGCCTGGAAGCCAGGGCCGAGGATGGTTCCGCCGAATTCTTAGAGCTTCAGTTTGGGCCGAATGGGTTGCTGCCGGTAGTGGTCCAGGAAGCCGGGACGCTGGCGGTCTTGCTGGTAGCCTTTATGAATCGACAGGCGTTCGACCTGACTCGCCAGACCGGCCTGGCCCACTTCTGGAGCCGCAGCCGTCAGGAATTGTGGCTCAAAGGGGCCACAAGTGGCGATTACTTGAAGGTAGTGTCTATCGCGGTCAACTGTGAGGAAAATAGCCTACTGCTTAAGGTGGAGCTGGTCGGCCAGGCAGCCTGCCATACCGGCCATAAAAGTTGTTACTATCGCGAACTGGTCGCTCAACCGGAAAACCACGTTTAAGTCTGCAAACTCCGAGTGGAAAATGCCTTTCTGATTTAATGGCCCAAAGTAATGCCGCAATCGAGGGAAATTTATGGAAGAGGCGCTTGATAAGTTAAAGGTGTTGGGTGAAGGCGCTCAATTCGAGGTGGCTTCATCGTCCTCTACGGGCCGAAGAACTATACCCCTGACTTCCGCCGCTGCCGCTGCCCTGTGCAGCGCCCGCGAACCCGGCCAGA
>JAYSYV010000777.1:0-4640 GCA_043727245.1 Chloroflexota bacterium
GGGGATGGGACAATGGATTTTCGGCTGCGATATTTGCCAGGAGGTTTGCCCTTATAACAAAAAAGCGGTTCCCGGCAACCACGCCGAGTTTGCCCCAACTGCGCCGGAGGATACCGCCCCTGACTTGCTGGCCTGGCTGCGCCTGACCGAACAGGAAGAAACTTTCCGTCACAAATTCCGGGGGACACCCTTGCTCCGGCCTAAACGAGCCGGGTTACGCCGTAATATCGCGATTGCCCTGGGCAACCAGGCCGAACGCTCCACCCTTCCCGCGCTCCAGGCCGCCCTAGAAACCGAACCCGACTCCAACGTCCGAGAGCATCTTGGTTGGGCCATCGCCCGTATAGAAAAAACGGTCCTGGATGATCAAACTCCTGAATAAATACTTATTACTTAAGAATGGCAGATTATTTCACAAAGTTAAGCGGCAATCTGCGACAAGACCGCTTCAAGGGGCTGACCGGCTAAAGCTTGTTGGCACACCCACTTGCTTTGACCACGATGCGGTTTTGTCAGGTTAGGAAGCGGTCGAGAGTAATCGGTAGATAACCAATAATCAAATACTAAATTTGACAATTTTTAGTAATTGGACTATAGTACCAAGCATCAAGGGTTAAAATTTAACACTTCTAATCAATTCACCCTTTAATCTTTAACCCGCCACAATCATAATTGCAACCCTTACTGGCTTACGCAAGCTGTTGACCAAGAGCGATAACTTACCGAATTTGCTATTGAAATATTTTTAACATCTCTTTAAGTGGGGACTTTAGCTTGCAATGATGCCGGCTAAATTTAAAGGTAAACAGCGTATACTTTAGCTGAGGTCTTATGTTGTTGCACTCACTTGTGCTTACTTTTTAATGGTTTATAGTGTTATTAATAATAACGGCTCCAGCCCGTTGGTATATTGGAGGTTTCGAATGAATTTATCGGCACGGAGAGGCAAAACCAGCCTTTTCAACCTGATGGTGGTGCTGGCGATGATGCTAGCCCTGGTACCCGCGACAACCGTTGCGGCCCCCAGTGGCAACAACCAGAACATTAACAAACTTGATAAGCAGGACCGGCAGTTACTGGCGGACGCTAAAGCCAACGGTCAGACCACTATAACTTTACTGGTGGCAGCCGTAAAAGGCTCGAACTCGGCCCTGGCCGGCCAGATTGCCGCCCTCGGCGGAACTGTTCGCTATAAAGAAGATACCATGGACTACCTGCGAGTAGTAGCTCCGCTCGACAAGGTAGACGCCATTGCCAACCTTAGCAATGTACAGGCGGTTGATGTAGACCAGGTCATTCCGCTGGACGACCCTCGCCCGGAAGGGTCGCAGGCTTCAACTCCCCAGACACCTCCTAGCGCCAGTACGCCGCAAAATAATGCTTATATGCCGATCGGCGATACCGGTGCAGCCCAGTTCATGGCCGCTAATCCGACCTATGATGGCCGCGGCGTGACAGTTGGTATCCTGGATAGTGGTATAGACCTGGACCATCCGGCTTTGAAAACTACCACCACCGGTGAGCGCAAAATAACTGACTGGGTAACCGCTACCGATCCCTTCAGTGATGACGACCCGACCTGGATTGATATGAAAGATCAGGTCAGCGGCAGCAGCTTTACCTATCAAACCGTAACTTATACCGCTCCGGCCGCCGGTTCCTTCCGCATCGGCCTGTTCAACGAGCGCGATGCGCGCCTGGGCGGCGAAGTCGGTTCCGATGTCAACCGCGACGGCAACGGGCCTGGCACTAAAGGTCTTTTCGCCGTGCTATGGGATACTGCCTCTAACAACGTTTACGTCGATACCAACCAGAACAACAGCTTTGCTGACGAACTAGCCATGACCGACTACAAGACCCGCTTTGATATCGGCCACTTCGGCACCGACAACCCGGCTACCGCTGAGTCAGATCGGATGCCTTTTGTAGTTCAGACCGACGGCAAGAATAAGGTCGTCAACATCGGTATTGTTTCGGGCGAACACGGCACCCACGTTTCCGGTATTGTGGCGGCCAACAGTATGTTCGGCGGCACAATGACCGGCGCGGCCCCCGGCGCGCAGCTAAAATCGATCCGGGTCTGTTTGTTTATCGCCGGCTGTACCTCGCACGCCCTGGTAGAAGGTATGATTTATGCCGCCAAACAGGCCAATGTGGACGTAATCAATATGTCCATCGGCGGTTTGCCGGCCCTGAACGATGCCAACAATGCCCGAGCCATCCTGTACGACCGCCTGATCGAGACTTATAAGGTTCAGATGTTCATCTCGGCCGGTAACAGCGGGGCCGGTTTGAACACTATCGGCGATCCCTCGGTAGCCAGCAAGGTAATGAGCGTCGGCTCGTACATTTCTAAAGCATCCTGGCAGAAAAACTACGGTTCCGACTCGTCCTATGTCGATAACCTGCACGGTTTTAGCTCGCGCGGACCGAGTGAAGATGGCAACTTTAAGCCAAATATCGTTGCTCCTGGCTCCGCCATTTCCACCACGCCGATGTGGGAAGTCAGCGCCCCAGTAGCCGGCACCTATAGTTTACCGGCCGGTTACTCGATGTTGCAAGGCACTTCCATGGCCTCTCCGCAGGCGGCCGGAGCTGGCGCGCTGCTTGTCAGCGCTGCCAAGCAGGCCGGAGTTCAGAAGCAGCCCGTCCAACTGCGGGAAGCCATGAATTCCTCGGCTCGTTACTTGCCGCGCTATGGAGCCTACGAGCAGGGCAACGGTCTGATTAACGTCGGCGCGGCCTGGAACCTGCTCAAAACGAATATCAAGACGGTTGATATAACTGCTTCGGTGCCGGTTAATACCATCTTAAGCGGCTTCCTGGCGACCCCAGGCATCGGCAAGGGTATATATGACCGCGAAGGCGTAAAAGCAGGTGATTCTTACACCCGCACTTACACTTTCACCCGCACCAGCGGCGGTGGCGGTACCAAAACCTATGACCTGTCATGGGTTGGCAACGATGGCACTTTCAGCACGGCCGGAAGCGTTGCCCTACCGCTGAATTCGTCTAAGACCCTGGTTGTGAACATCAATCCTAACAGCAGCGGCGTCCATTCGGCTATTCTGAACCTGGATGATGCCAGCACCACCGGTATTGACTTCCAGACTTTGAATACGGTTGTGGCTGCCGAACAGTTTAACGTGGCTAATAATTATTCGGTTGCTCACTCCGGTACAATCGGCCGCAACCAGACCACCAGCTACTTCTACAATGTACCAGCCACCACCCCGGCTTTCAAGGTGGACCTGGTTGGTGGCGGAACAACCCCCGGAGCGGGCCAGATTCGCTTCCTGCGCTTCCATCCTTACGGGGTTGGTGTTGAGAGTAATTCTAGCCGTTCCTGCTACAATCCGACTTCCGGTGGTTGCACCGGCAGCCCAACCAGCCGCACGCAAAGTAACCCGCAGGCTGGCGTCTGGGAAGTCGTAGTTGAGGCTCGCCGAACTTCGGATGCCGAGAACGCGCCTTATACACTGACCGCTTCAATCCTGGGCGCGACCGTTAGTCCGAACCCGGACACGATCGCCAGCGCCACCATCGGGATACCAGTAACCCGCTCCTACACTCTGACCAATATATTTGGTGAATTTACTGGCCGGGCGGTTGGTTCGACCCTGGGTAGCGCCAGCCGCGGTGTTAAAACCATTGCCAACACAGCTTCCCAGGAATATCCAATTGTGGTAACAGGTGGCTCGATTTCCTTGCGGGCGACCATCGGCGGTACTTCCGATCCAGCGGCTGACCTGGACCTGTACGTTTACAACTGCACCAGCGGTAGTTGCGTACTGGCTGGGCAGAGCGCTGACGGCGACTCGGAAGAGTCGGTTACCATCGCCAACCCGGCGGCCGGTAACTGGTTAGTCCTGGTTGACGGCTATTCGGTTCCAGCCGGCAGCACCACCTACAATTACGTAGATGTGTTTACCAACCCGGCTTTCGGCTCGGTGGCAGTAACCGACTCCAATGCGGTGCGGCCAGCCAGTTCATCCTGGACCGTACCCGGCTCAGTAACTGTCAACGCTGCTCCGGCAGCGGGACGCGTCCTGCTGGGTAGTGTGCAGGTCCGCACCAATACCAACGTATTGGTCGGCAGTGGTGATGTAGTGGTCACTTCAGTCACTCCATAACACCTGATTAGAAACAAAAAGGAAGCCCCTCCAGCGCTGGAGGGGCTTCCTTTTTGTTGACGAATGTGAACTTTATTTTCGGGTGCCGGTACCAAACAATAACTCTTGCTTATAGCAATTTGCTAAGTAACTGAACCAATTACGTAGACCCCGCCCTCGTCCCGATGACAAATGGCATCTGGATGAACCTTGATTAAGTTCACCTCCTAAATTGCCTCCTCTTGAAAAACAAGTTGACAATAACTGTTTCAAAACAACTCACATTATAAACTAAACAACTGACCACTGACTTCTAGTTCTTAGCCAATCCAAAGATAAATTCGCTGCGCTGTAAAGGCTGGTTGGGCCAGTTAGCGGAAGTGAGAGGCTGGCTCACCCCATCAGAATTAAACCGGGCCAGGGTTTGCCTCGGCCAATCTTTAGGCCACACCGAGAGGCCGCTGACTGGCCCCATTTGATATTGCAAGTACCCGGCCTGGGTCTGGATGGTAAAGCCCTGACCCCCAA
>JAYSYV010000778.1:0-1422 GCA_043727245.1 Chloroflexota bacterium
AAGACCGGTTTACGCCGGTTGAGGTAACTGCTACTCTCCAGTGTGCGGGCAACCGCCGGGCCGAGCTACACACGGTTAAACCCATAAACGGTGAGGTGCAGTGGGATATTGATGGTATCAGTACCGGCATCTGGACAGGGTTACGCCTGGCCGAACTCCTGGGAGAAGCCGGGTTACGGTTACAGTCCGATACAAACCATGTTTTGTTCGATGGTCTGGATACGGTAGAACGGGAAGAGCATTCTTTTGGTTATGGCGGCTCTATTCCGCTGGCTAAAGCCTTAAATCCGGAAGTCTTGCTGGCCTACAAACTTAACGGCCAACCACTTACCGCCGAACACGGTTCTCCCTTGCGGGTAGTGGTGCCGGGCTATATTGGGGCGCGCAGCGTTAAATGGCTCCGCCACATCCGGGTGGCGGAGCAACCTTCTACCAATTTCTTTCAAACCAAAGCTTATAAACTTTTCCCACCGCAGGTTAGCGCCGCCGCGGCTGATTGGCTCAAAGCCGAAGCCCTGGGCGCTGTACGGATTAATTCGGTAATAACTAACCCGCTACCCGGTGCGGTACTCCCGGCTAACCTCCCCTTTACCCTCGAAGGTTACGCCATTGGGTCAGAAAACACCTCAGTAGCTTCTGTGGAAGTATCGCTGGATGAAGGGCAGACCTGGCAAAGCGCCGAACTGGTAAATCCCTGCGGCGACCCCTGGACCTGGCAGTTATGGAAAATTACTTTAACCCTGCCGCCTGGTAATTACGGCCTGGCCGTCCGGGCTGCCGATAGTGCCAACAACCGGCAGCCCGCCGATTTTGGGGCGGTTTGGAACTTTAAAGGTTACATGAATAATGCCTGGCATCGGATAAGTATTGTAGTTATTTAGCATTCTTTCTTATTGTTATCCTGGGAGAAGTTAATTGTCGGGCTTATTTCTTGAAATACCCAGAAATACCAGAAATTTTTTTAAGAAAACCCCTATAATTTTCGACCGGACAACCGAGCAGCTTTTTGGCAGTGACCGGGATAAACCAGTTATCAATTGGCGTACTTTCGTAACCTATTTTGCCTTAATTCTTGTTTTAACTCTTCTCCTGGTATTTCGTCGGATAGACGCTGTTACCAATCCCCAATTTTGGGCTGAAGACGGGGCTGTTGTTTTCCATAATACCGTCTTATTTAGTTTTGGGGAACGCCTGTTTAGCAACATCTATGGGTTCCCTTACCTGTTGCCCAAATTAATCGGTCAGTTTGCCAAGCCTTTTGGAATTGAAGCCGCCCCGCTGGTTTACAGCCTATCAGCCGATTTTGTTGTCGGCCTGCTGATTGCCTCTTTTAGCCTGCCGCACTTCAAACATATTATAAACAGTGATCGCTTACGTATAGCTTTTTGTTTACTGGTAGTTTGTTTGCCAAATTCGCAAGAA
>JAYSYV010000779.1:0-4636 GCA_043727245.1 Chloroflexota bacterium
CGGGCAAATTGAAAGCTTGTTGGGCCGTTTATCGGGGCTGGCAGTCGTGCGGCCATCGCTATTCGAGGTGTATGTTACCAGAGAAGGTACGGTTCTGGAACTTGAAATACCGCTGGCAGGAGCGGGAAAAGGTAAACGAGGCCGGGCGCGTTAAACGTGGAAAGTAAACGTTGAACGTGCCAGCAACAAACAATATTAGCGGTTAAATTCTGAAAACGTAGTAATTTTCATCTGGCGTTTCTTTTTTACGTTCTACGAAAGAGAATACCGTGGCCGATGAAGTGGAAGAAGAAACTCAAGAAATTGAGTTCAGCCGAGCCGGTTTGTGGATTGGTTTTCGCGAGAGTCTGCCGGTGGCCCTGAGTGTTTTCGCCTACGGGTTAGTCTTTGGAGTACTGGCCCGGCAGGCGAATTTAAGTTTTTTGGAAGCAGTCCTGATGAGCCTGTTAGTCTACGCCGGGGCTTCGCAATTTACCGCCCTGGGTCTATGGGTTCATCCTTTGCCAGCCCTGACCATTATTCTGACAACCTTCATCATAAATTTGCGCCATATTTTGATGGGTGCAGCGATTTACCCCTATTTTCGTAACCTTAAAGCTTTACCCCGCAACCTGTCGCTTTATTTCCTGAGCGATGAAAGTTGGGCCTTGACGATGGGCCAGTTTCAGGCAGGTAAACGCAACGGGGCTTTTTTGATGGGTAGCGGTCTGGCCCTGGGGATAGGTTGGGTTGGTGCGGCAGCGGTGGGCTACCTGCTGGGCAGCGCCATAGATGACCCCAAACGCTGGGGTCTGGATTTCGCCTTCCTGGCGGTCTTTATAGCCTTACTGGTGGCTCAATGGCAAGGTCGGAAAAGCGCCCTGCCCTGGACTGTAGCGGCCCTGGTGGCGGTGGCGGCCTCCTTCTGGCTGCCTGGTAGTAAGTGGTATATTTTGCTTGGTGGTCTGGCCGGTAGCCTGGTGGGAGCGTGGCTCAATGACGATTGAACTTGAAGTCTTGCTGATTATCCTGGGCATGGCCCTGGTGACATATGCCACGCGCTGGCTCGGCCCCTGGTTGATGAGCCGGTTCAAACTTTCCCATAAGGTCGAAGTCTGGCTGGGTTATCTACCCGGCACGATTTTAATTTCGCTGGTGATGCCTGATTTAATCAGAAGTGGCCTGGCCGGAATAATCGCCGGGTTTGCCAGTTTAGTGGTCGCTCGGCTTAGTGGAAACCTGTTTTTGGCTCTGGTGGTAGGAGTATTCACGGTTTGGGTTGGCCGTTCCTGGCTAGGTTAGTGAAGTGGAGGCGGGTTTATGCTAAAATAGGCCAGTTGTACATTAAGTAGGTAACTAGAAATTGAGCGATTTGACCTTGCAATCTATTTTCTCGGTCAGCCACCCGGCCCCGGATAAAATTTCCGCCCGGCGGAAACGGGCTGCCCGGGCCAGTGTTATTTCCAACACTTGCCTGATTGCGGCGAAATTGAGCGTAGGGTTGGCGATAGGCTCGGTCAGCGTTATTTCCGAAGCCATTCATAGCAGCGTAGACCTGGCGGCGGCCCTTGTGGCCTTTATTGCCGTAAGAGTGGCAGCTCGCCCGGCAGACCGGAGTCATCCCTACGGGCATGGCAAATTCGAGAATTTAAGCGGTACAGCCGAATCTCTGCTGATTTTCGTGGGCGCAGGCATTATAATCTACGAAGCACTTCAAAAATTCGGCCAAAACGGTGAAACTTCCGGGGCAATCTGGGGTGTAGCTGTAATGGGTTTTTCGGCAACAGTCAACTTTTTCGTTTCGCGCTACCTCTATAAAGTAGGGCGGGAAACTGACTCTGTCGCGCTCATAGCGGACGGCGCTCACCTGCAAACGGATGTTATAACTTCGGCGGGGGTATTCGTGGGGTTGGGCCTGGTCTGGCTGACCGGCTTACCCTGGCTCGACCCGCTTACCGCCCTGGCAATCTCTTTACTGATTATCAAATCGGGCTGGGATATTCTGCTACAATCGGTGGGTGGGCTGGTGGATGCCAGTCTTCCAGCCGGAGAAGAACAATTAATTAAACAGGCTGTCGAAAGATTCTCAGGCCAGTATATCAATTATCACGAACTGCGGACTCGTCAATCCGGCCCGGACCGTCATATTGATTTCCACCTGGTAATGCCTGACGAGATGACGGTCGAAGCGGCTCACCAGCTATGTAATAACCTGGAAGACGCGCTCGATCAGGCGGTGAACGGTGCAGTGGTTCAGATTCATATCGAACCACGAAGTGTTTGCACCGAAATTGATGGGGTTTATCGGTGTAGTCCGGCCCATGTCCATCACACCGAAATAATTTAACCAGAAAGGCTTATAACCTGACACCCCTTCTAATTTATCAAATTGTTATAATCGCTTTTCCAGTCTTCATAATTGTGCTTACTTTAATAAACTTTGCCACAATGCCGTCCCTACCGACTTATGGCTTCCAGCAGCGGTTTACCTCGGAAGCCCCACTGGTGTCAATTCTGGTTCCAGCCCGCAATGAGGCCGGTAATATCGCCCGTTGTGTCCGCTCTCTCCTAAACCAGGATTATCCCAACTTTGAGCTATTGGTTCTGGACGACAATTCGGAGGACGCGACCTCCTCAATTGTGGAAATGTTGGGTGCGCCAACAGAAGACCCTCAGCGACGGTTGCGCCTGATAAAAGGTGAGGAATTGCCGGAAGGCTGGCTCGGGAAAAATTTCGCCTGCTACCAGTTATTCGAGGCCGCCAAAGGCGAATTTTTGCTCTTTACCGATGCCGATACTTCGCATAGTGTCAATGCTTTGAGCAGCGCCGTAGCCGCAATGTATGTCGAAGATGCCCAGCTTATAACCTTTTTCCCGCTGCAACAGACCTTGATGTTAGGCGAACGCCTGGCCGTGCCGCTGCTTCAGATTTTCACTTATGGTCTGTTGCCAACTTTCCTGGTTCCGCGCAATCCTAGCCCGGCTTTTAGC
This sequence comes from Chloroflexota bacterium, assembly GCA_043727245.1. GTDB lineage: Bacteria > Chloroflexota > Chloroflexia > Chloroheliales > Chloroheliaceae > 54-19. The sequence goes on from JAYSYV010000779.1 coordinate 2,971, forward strand.
GCCGCCAACGGCCAGTTTATGCTTTTCACCCGGAAGGCTTACGAACATATTGGCGGACATCAGGCGGTGCGCGGAGTGGTCCTGGAAGATGTGGTGCTGGGCCGCCGCATCAAGCAGGCCGGTTTCAAGCTGCTTTTGCCGGATGGGCGTGACGCTATGACCTGCCGCATGTATCGCAGTAACGGGGAAGTCTGGCGCGGCTTCAGTAAAAACCTTTTCGCCTTTTTTAATTTCCAACTGGGCTGGCTGGTGTTATTTCTACTGTTGAATTTGTTAATCTTTGTCGGGCCGTTCTTCTGGCTGCTGTTGGGCTTTATTACCCAACAACCGGCTTCGGCTGAATGGCTCTGGCTGCCGCTGGCCCAGATTGTCATGGGTGGGATAATACGCTTGCTACATTCCACGCGCTACAACTTCAGTCTCATAGACCTCTTTTCGCAACCGGTTTCTATAATCTATATGACTGCTATTGCGATCAATTCGGTGCGCTGGAAGTATGAAGCGACCGAGTGGAAGGGCCGCAAATACCGCTTGCATTCCTGAAATAGCTGTTTAGTACTACAGCTATTGGCGGGTAGAGTGCTATAATCAAGCCAGTTTAGAAACTCTGTTAAGTGGAAAGCTTGATTGTATGCCTGACGAAATCCTGTCCAAATCTTCTGCTTCTAAAGACCCGGCCCCACCGGAAACCTCACTGGCGGACCTGTTGCCGGAGTTTTTTGAAACCCCCTCGCCCATTCAAAATTCAAGACTGCCAGTTGTACCGGTAAATTCCAACCACGTTATGCTTGAGGCCGACCCGGTTTTTCTACCTTTGCGCCCTGTTCCGGTCAGGTCACGGGAAAACAAATCTAATTATGTGCTGCTGGCAATCGTGGCAGTAATTGGTATGATAGTAATACCCTTGATTGTAATTGGAGTTTTCTTCTTTATCGCGAATAACCAACCAGCGCCAACCACGGTTGATGTGGTTCAGGCAACAACCCCACTGGTGACGGTCTTTAGTATTACTCCGGCTCCTGGAAACCTTACTTCGGCCCCTGCCGTTAGCGGCACTATCCCGGCCAGCGCCGCCAGTAAAAGCCCGGCGGCTACCCAGTGTCCGCCAAAAATCGCTTTTGGCTCGGTCGAGCTTTATAGCTGTTCTCAGCCGGTCCAGGCTAACAGCGTCTTTAGCAATTACTTTGGGCTGGCCGAGTTGCAATTGGCCCAGACGGGACAAAATAGCCCGGCAGGTAGTCGGATTTACGCGGTATCCGGCGACAGCCCCACTAGAGTATTACAATTCTACGCGACCTTGCTGACCGCCCAGGGTTATGCCCTGGCCCAACCGGCTGATAGCGGCACTACTTCCCTGGGGCCATACTCCCTGGCCCTCTACGCTAAAGGCTCTCAGCAAGTCCAGGTAACAGTGCTGACCGTCAATAAAGCCAGCCCGGACGGTCAGGTCAAAGCCGGGCAAACCTTGATTCGCCTGAGTTCATCATAATTAAATCTGAATTAGGGCCGGGATAGTAGCTTACGTCATAGACGCTATACCGGCCTTTTGGTATGCTTGAAGTGGCCTGGATAGCAAAAGGCCAGTATAAGATGTGATTTGAGGATTAGCCGCGCATATTAGTTAGAGAGAGGTCTATGAAGTATTCTTCCAAAATCGGTTTAATTT